>NZ_LCWX01000230.1:1440-3675 GCF_001431305.1 Pseudovibrio sp. POLY-S9 | reverse complement strand
GCAAGGCGCAGCAGATCTCGTCCGCTTGAAATTTCACGCTTTCGCAGCAAAGCCCCAAATTTGATTGCGGCTTCTTCGATATCAAGACTGGATGACAAGGATGAAAGGATGTCTGGCCATTGAGCTAACGTAGGAACTTCAGTTTTCATTCCCCCTATGAATCACATAATGATTCCAGCGGTCTAGATAAACTCAACTGCTCCGATTATTATACCACAGATGTTTGGTTGCGTTCGAAACTCTGTCATATCGTACTCATTGAGGTAATAGTTATAGGACACCACCTTGGCCCACACGAGTTCCAAGTGTCCCTGCAAATTCAGGCCTATGAGGGGTTCGAATAGAACTTTGGGCATCAACCAAAGTATAAATGAAATATTTTATTTATATATGTGCTCCGAGCGTTTTCTTTCGCAGGCTTAAGCTCTGTTGTCTTTGTATTACTGCCAGAATACTTGAGAGTACTTCATTGATTAAACTTACATCTTTCACAAGTGTATTGACATGAATTGGCTCCTTCGATTTTAAGCATGTTTCGTGCACAAGTTGGAGATTTTTCTATAGAGCACTGGAGGGCCAGGGAGAGTTGCAGGAAACCATATTTCTTCTAAGGCAAACGGGACCGCTGACATTTTACATTCGCGAGGCGAAACCGCCTCATCAAGTGCCTTTTTTTGATTGCTCGTGTAATCCGCGCGATTAATCATGAAGAGGTTCACTCCTCAGTAATTTCACAAGTTAAAACAGATATACGAAAGAGATACTTATGCCATTTCACATTACGGGCGGCAAGCAACCTGAAACTGATGACAGTACAACTTCATTCGTTGCCTTAGATGGTGATCAGAAGCAAATCCGGTTGGTTGACCCAACTCCTGATGGTGGCGCATTGATCATGTCAGGCGACATGGAAGCAGGACGCCCCATCTTACCTGATCACGTGCCAACCAAGCTGGAGCGCATTAACTGTTCAATCAAAACACGGCCATTGCTTGATTTCAATTGGTGGATCAGCAATACACTCCTCGTCCCTCAAGCGTTCAAGGACATTCTCGAAGAGCTTGAGCCAAATACCCATCAGTTTTTCCCGATGGACTATTTCGAAGGGGCTGACAAGATTGGTGAGGGATATCTCTTCATTTTTTGTAAGCGCCTGGACACCCTGCACGATACCGCCTGCTGGCCAGAGCGAAATGAAAGAGGCTTCATTCCCCGGCCTCCACGTGGTGAAAAGGTAAAAATCGTTTATTCCAAAGATAAGATAGCAGGTCATCACGCATGGGTCGATAAGTTCAACATGGGTCGCTGTATCTCTGATGAATTTGCCGAACGGTTGCAGGCATTGAACCTGACTGGTCTCAATTATAATCCAATGCAGATTGCTTAATACAGATTTCAGGACATTTTATTATGGCTAATTTTGATGATTTGACACGCCCTGACCTGAGTGATCTGTCTGGATTTGGCGATGTCAGTGGCACTGGCTTCCAAGGCGCTCATGTTCATGCAAAAACGACTTTAGCACCCAAGTTGCAAGAGATTTTCCATTATATGAACAGTGACTTACCGGTCACGGAGCATCTGGACGCCAACTCGGCTTCCAATGGTGTGTTGCTGCCGGGCTCCAACACAGCCAATACCTCTTATGCTAGCTCCATTCTGGGGGTAGCAGCCCATTCGGGTAAGCACTCGCCGACTTTTGACGCAATGTTCTTCGACCCTAATGCTAAACTAAGCGAAAGCACCAAATACTTCAATGTGTTGCGAGATCAGATCAGGAGCGGAGAACTTTCTCCAGCAGAGGCTCGCAGTTCCTACAAGAATTTCACGGATTTCGTCAAAGTCCAGTTTTTGCAACAAGATGTTTTGGATGGCTTCTCTCCAGAGTTTACCGATGTTGACAGTGGTGGCGGGCTTTATAGTCTGGGGCTCAACTCAGCGGATCCACGTTGGGATTCAAAGGATCAAGTTAGCTCTTACCTCAAGTCCATTGAGGCAAATTTTGAGTATGATGCCGTTGTAGACCATCCGCTTTACAGCAAAATCTCGGCGGTCCGTATTGGCGATGCTGATATCAACGGACAGACATTCATCGATGAGTTTCCGGAAACATCTCGGATTTTTTATCCTGATGGGGAGATCCGCTGGTCAAATGATGTCAGAGCGGACATTCTTGCCCGCGAACTTACAGCCGTTAAGTTTAAAGGAAACATCAATGGTCAGGGCCATGATAAC
>NZ_LCWX01000230.1:0-1325 GCF_001431305.1 Pseudovibrio sp. POLY-S9 | reverse complement strand
TTAGTGATCTTAAAGCCGATATTCTTAATGGACTCAATCAGCTTGACCTCAAAGGGTCCACTTCGATCACCAGCAATATAGCCCTCAACCAGCAGCTAAATGAAGCTGGTATTGACCTGTCCTCAACAGCCTGGTCCAACAGCTTTAATGCTGAGTTTAAAGCCATCAATATGCACCTTGGAGCAACACTTAAGAAAGTTGCTGCAGCGGGGGCTATTCTTGTAACGACGACAACCGTCAGCCTTGCGGCAGTCGCCGTTAAACAACACGCAGAAGCTCGTGACATTTCCATTGATGAAGCGCGTATTGAACTGGGCCTAACTGCTGAAGAGCTGGGGCCTCAATTGGCTGAAGATCTGGTCAAGGATCTTGCGATTTCAACGCTTCTGGGGCCGGTCGTCTGGGCCAAGAAAGTCTATGAAGCGATCCAGTCAGGCCAGGACGTTAAAGATGTTTATGATCTGGCCAAACAGCTCTACCCGGAAAGTGAGCTCATTCTGGCGCTGGAGCCATCTGTAGAGTTTGTTGCTGATTATCTGGCACCTCTCACCACGCACGTGGAGTATAAGCTCCTCCAGCTGACAGGCGTCAATGTAGGTGATGTACATGACATTCCAGGCTTTGATCTCGAGGCTCTGACAAGTGGGACCGGTGCCCGTCTGTTAACCCGTAATGCTCGCGATACACAGCATACGTATGTCATCCATGATGACGGCGAGGCCAATACCAAAGGTCTCATGATCAACACAGTCATTGATGGACAGGGCTCTCCTGACGGACTGGTGCGCTATGAAATCATCATAGCCGATCTTGTCGATATTGAACGCAATGATCAAGGTTACATCCTTGGCGCAGACCTTGATTTTGAGACTTACGTAAAGACACTGGTCTTTGACGGGTTTGTCCAGCGCCATGTAGTCTCGCCAGAAGAGACGAAGGTCTATACGTTTGCCGCTGGACATGACTTCATCATTCCAATTAGTCATGCCATTAACCCCTCCCTTGATTTGATTATCGGGAAAGATGGCAAGAAAGATGATGTTTTCACCCTCAACCTGGAACAGATCGTCACCACGGACCACATCAGTTCTGTAACAGTAAAACAAACGATCCTCTCCTCTCGCTCAAATGGCGAAGTCATTCTTCGGGAGAGCTCTGGTCTGGGAGATGGGTCGGATGAGACGGAAACGGTCTTTACGCTGAATGATTACAGTGGCCAGACGCGCGCAGTCAATGTGGACAATTTCAGTGCAGGTGAAATCGCCCAGCTTGAGAAGCTAGTCGTTCAGTCCCTTCAAGAAGATGCCCGCGCCATTACGCTCATG
>NZ_LCWX01000229.1:0-215 GCF_001431305.1 Pseudovibrio sp. POLY-S9 | reverse complement strand
TGCTGCAGATAAGCGCGGATCTTTCGAGCGCCCCAAGCCGGGTAAGTGTCACGTACTGATAAAACCCTCTGCTCCACCTCCTGTGGTGAACGCCCAGGAGATGTTCTGGGCCGGTGGGAGAGATCATTCAAGTCTTCTCCCGCACGCCACCGCCTCAGCCATTTATAGCCTGTTTGTGGGCTGATACCGAACCGGCGACACAAGGCACGCCGATT
>NZ_LCWX01000228.1:218857-222659 GCF_001431305.1 Pseudovibrio sp. POLY-S9 | reverse complement strand
ACCTCCATGATCCGCTCAGGCTGCTATCAACCGAAGCGACAAGTATTGAGCGGGTTTCGCACCCGCTAGGAAAACGCGCCTTTCCACGGCGCACCAAAGAACGTGGGTTCGTCAAAGAAACCCTGCTCTTGGGGTTAAATCCATTCGCAAACCTAAGAACGCTCCAATAGCTAACAGGCCCTGGACAGATGACGAGCGCAGGATCGTTTTAAAACATGCCCCTCCTCAAATGGTCCCTGCCCTTACCTTGATGATGTATACGGGGCTTGGTCCGCAAGATGCGCTTACGCTTTCCAAGCAGCAATATCAAAATGGATTCATCTCAACACGGCGCGCCAAAACAGGGGCTCCGGTCTTTTGGCCTGTCATTGCACCTTTGAAAGCAACTCTTGAAGATGCGCCAAATCACAAAGTGCCAACGCTTTGTGCAAACTCCAGAGGGCAACCATGGACTGTCTCGGGGTTCAGAGCATCATGGCGCAAACTGCGCATCCAACTTGAGAAACAGAACCTGATTGAGCCAGGCCTTACTCTTTATGGTCTGCGGCATACGGTGGCAACTATTTTGCGGGAGATTGGACTGAATGACAGAGACCTTGCTGCTGCGCTTGGACATGAGACAGAAGCGATGGCACGGCTTTATGCCAAAGGTGCTGATTTGCGCAAAAGCATGTCGGATATCGCTGTCCGATTTGAGAAGGAAATCACTCTGCGAGGGGAAGAGTTCAGCAAGCGGTTGGAGCAAAAGTGTCAAACCATGCCGGAAAAAGTGTCAAACCTTGAGAAAGCTGAGCGAATGCTCAGTTTATTATCTAACAATTTCAGAGAGATAAGTGGTGCCCGGAGGCGGATTCGAACCACCGACACGCGGATTTTCAATCCGCTGCTCTACCAACTGAGCTATCCGGGCATTTCGCGTTGGGCAGTGTGCCCCGCTGAGGTGAGGGTCTTATAGGGCGCCTGATTTCCTCTGTCCAGCACCTCAATGAGTTTTCCCAAAGGCTTTTAGGGGGTTAAATCTTTTTTTCTCAGAACGTATTGCGAGGAAGAGGCTGGCTCACAAAAAAAGGGCGCTGTTCATGCGCCCTTAGTTTTCTTCTACTCTCAATAGACTTAGACGCTGACCCAACTGGCCTGTTCGTGAGATTTGGCCATGGTCTGGACGAGGCCTTCGATGAAGATGCCACGTTCGAAGTCGATCAGGTGACTGTCTTCACCCTGCAGGCTTTTCAGGATCTCGTTGACCTCAATGATCTTCAGATCGTTGAAGCCAAGACCGTGGCCCGGGGCCGGGATGAAGCGGTCGTATGGCGCATGAGCTGGCCCTGCCAGAACTGTGGTGTAGCCCTGCCCTGCGACTTCGCCTTCAGCTTTGTAGACATGCATCTCATTCATACGCTCCTGATCATAAACGATAGAGCCTTTGGAGCCGAAGATCTGTACGGCGATGCGGCCTTTACGTCCCCATGCAGAGCGATTGAGCTGCAGCGTGCCGTTGCCGCCATTTTCCAGTTCAAACAGCACGGTGGCTGCATCAAAGGTTTCAACGGCTTTGTCGTTGCCAGCAGCGTCCTTGCGGGTCGCGTATGGCTTGGTCATGTGACACATGACTTTGGCAATGCGCAGGTCCAGCGCCATGAGCAAGGACATGGTGTGCACGCCGAAGTCATCCAGTGCGCCAAAGCCGGAGGCCAGTCCGCTTTTGATGCCCCATTCATCATCCGGGTTGGCCATGAAGTCTTCGTCCATCTCAAGACGGATCTGAAGTACATCGCCGATTTCGCCTGAGTTCAGCAGGTCGCGGATGCGGCGCATCATGGGGTTTTGGATGTAGTTATAACCAAGGAAGGTCTTCTTACCGGATTTGCGGGAGGCTTCCAGCATTTTCTGCGCATCCGCATAGGACGGAGCCATTGGCTTTTCGCAGTAGACGTGCTTGCCCGCTTCCAGAGCTGCGATTGCCATTTCCGGGTGGAACTCATTCGGCGTGGTAATCGAGATAATGTGAATATCCGGATCGGCCAGCATATCGCGCCAGTTGCCCGTGGACCTGGCAAAGCCAAAGTCTTTTGCGCGTGCTGCAGCCAGTTCTTCATTCACCTCAGCAAGCGTCACCAATTCTGGCTTCAGCTCACCACCAAACACACCGGATACAGCATTCCATGCCAGAGCATGACATTTGCCCATGTATCCGGTTCCAATCAGACCTACGCCGATTTTTTCCATCTCAGTAATCCTGGAAGTGCCCCTAGAATAGAGTTCATTGGAATAGAACGCGTTATGAACGGGGCATTGATAAAATGAAGGAGCGGCACGATCGGGTAATGCCGCTCCTCAGTGTCTCACTGAACATCCTGTAAGTTGCGTATGCCTGACCCGAAAATCGACAGAGGATTTTCGGGAATACACATCACACAGTGCCGCCCAATGATGCCTCCAGACTGGCAAGCTCTTGCCCGCCAGCCATGAGATCTTGAAGTTCTTCAGCGGTGATTTCGCCTTTCTTCGCAGTACCAAGGGTTTGCCCCCTGTTCAGCACTGTGAAGCGGTCTCCCACTGCCATGGCGTGGCGTACGTTGTGCGAAATGAACACGACGCCAACACCTTTTTTACGGACCTTGTCCATGGTCGAGAGCACGTTTGACGTCTGGCGTACACCCAGAGCAGAGGTCGGCTCGTCGAGGATGAGGACTTTCGCGCCGAAATACACGGCGCGCGAGATTGCGACTGTCTGACGTTCGCCGCCGGACAGTGTGCCCACAGCCTGATCCGGTTCGCGCAGATTGATGCCCATCTTGGACATTTCTTCCATAGTGACTTCGTTTGCGTACTTATGGTCGAAATAAGAGATCGGGCCGAACTTCTTGACCGGCTCACGGCCAAGCCAGAAGTTGCGAGTGATGGACATGAGCGGGATCATGGCAAGGTCCTGATGCACCGTTGCAATGCCTGCATTCATTGCATCACGCGGGCTTTCAAAGACCTGCTTTTGACCATCCACGACGATCTCGCCCTTACTTGGCTTGTGCACGCCGGACATGGTTTTGATGAAGGTGGATTTACCTGCACCATTGTCACCAAGCAGACAATGCACTTCGCCGGGCATGACGGAGAAGGAAACACCTGCCAAAGCAATGACGGAGCCAAAATGCTTCTCGATGTTCTTCATCTCAACAATAGGTGTCGTCATGATCAGCGCTCCCCTGTGACGCGCTTGCGGATCATGTTGTTAAACAACACCGCGATCAGCAGCATGGAACCGAGGAAGACCAGATACCAGTCCTGATCGATATTGGTGTAGCTGAGGCCGATCAGCACCATTCCGAAGATGATGGAGCCGAAGAAGGCACCGATTGCGGAACCGTAACCGCCTGTCAGCAGACAGCCACCGATCACCGCTGCAATGATTGCCTCAAACTCCTTTTGGAAGCCACGGCGGGCATCCGTTGAGCCAGCATCCATAACAGTCAGGATGGCAACGAGAGCTGCACAGCATGCGGTGAACATGAACAGGTACATTTTGACCTTGCGCACTGGTACACCGGAGTTACTTGCTGCGTTGCTGTCGCCACCTGCTGCAAAGATCCAGCTGCCAAACGGAGAGCGAAGCAGAACCCAGGTTGCCAGAAGAGCCAGCAGGCCAAACCAGAGAATATCGACCGGGATGCCGTCTACTTTTGGCTTGCCGGACTTGAAGGTGTCGATCCAGCCCGCTTCAGCCAGCCAGTAGAAGAACGGTGTGAACGCTTCTCCGCTAAAGAAGTCAGCAAGCCAGCTGCCTTCGAACTCTGCACGGATGCCG
>NZ_LCWX01000228.1:210055-218650 GCF_001431305.1 Pseudovibrio sp. POLY-S9 | reverse complement strand
GTCCGTTGATGGCACCCATTGCAGCTGCCACGATGAAGGTGACAATAATCGCTGCATAGAGTGGCAGGTCGAAGGTGACCATTGCCGCGCCGAAAATCAGGCCTGTGAACGCAACCATAGAGCCAACGGAGAGATCAAACTCACCGCCGATCATGAGAAGTGCCGCCCCAATTGCCAAAATGCCGAGTTGGGCAGCAGGCGTCATGAAGTTCAGGATCCCCGCGAGGGTGAACATCTTAGGGTCAGCCGTAAAAAGAAAGAAGATTGTTACGAGAGCAAGGCCAGCAATGGCGCCGAGTTCAGGACGCTTCATGAGCCGGGAGATGAGCGAGACGTTTTTTACTCTTTCGTCCGCGCTCTCAACAGCAAGATCGGACATTTTATTTCCCTCAGTTTTGCATGAAATGAGAGGGATGCGTGCACCCCTCCCACAGCAAAGCTCCTTAACGGATGCCTTGAGCGGACAGCTCTACAACCTGACCGGCTTTATCAGCGGTGATCAGGTTTGGACCGGATGGAACGTTGCCACCAGGGATAAGTCCGTACTCTGCATTGAGAGCGAGGAAGATAACAGGCAGGTAGCCCTGAAGGAACTGCTGCTGGTCGATTGCAAATGCTGCTTTACCGTCAGCGACTGACTGCAGGAAGCCTGCGGACATGTCGAAGGTTGCAACGTTTACTTCGCCAGTGCGTCCAACGGCTTCAACAGCTGCCACTGCTGGCTCACCCACGAGAGATGCACCAAGACCCATGATGGTGTCGATGTCTTCGTTGGATTCCAGAGTTGCCTTGATCTTCGCTTCAACTTCAGCTGGATCGTTGTTTGTTGGAACAACAGTTACTTTGCCACCAAAGCCAGCTGCAAAACCGTCACAGCGCAGGTCGAGGGACACGTTGCCCACTTCCTGGTTGACGCAGATGCCGACTTTGCCGCCCATGTCAGCAAGCTTTTGGCCTGCTGCTTTACCGGCGTCATACTCGTCCTGGCCCACGTGCAACAAAGCACCAAAGCTTGCAGACACATCACTACCGGAGTTCATGGAGATTACTGGAATGCCAGCTTCCACTGCTTTGGTAATGGATGGGCCGAGCGCGTCACCATCTGGAATGGACACAACGATTCCGTCCGGCTCCTGAACGATTGCTGCATCAATCAGCTGGCTCATGGCCACCATGTCAAAAGTTTCTGGAGCACGGTAAGAAACGTTAGCGCCGCTGTCTTTTGCTGCTTTGTCTACACCGTTCTTAACAACAGACCAGAATGGGTCATTTGCCTGGCCATGGCTCACAACAATGATGTCAGCAGCCATTACAGCAGGTGCAGTCATGATCGCAGCAGCAGCTACGAACGCGCGTAAAGTCTTTTTCATATAAACCTCCCAAGATTGGCGGATGCCAATTTTAAGTCAGGGTTTCCCCTAGAAATCCGGTGTTTATCTCGTCCACAAACACTGGAGTTCGAATGCGTTTCCGCACGAATTGTAGTGCTCAGCCGTCCCACGGGCAAAAGCACCCATCACCCCCCATTATATCAACGCAAGCCTGATTGCGGCAAATCCGTGCTGAAACAGCACTTTAAGAGGGTGATGGACAGAGCACGTGTTACCGGCCCTACAATCGTAGAATTCATCCAAATTTGAGTAATTCGGAAAATTCATTCCAAATTTATAGAACGTACATTGCGGTTTTTCAAGTTTTGGAATAGATTTTTTTCATGACACAGAATTTAGACGCAATTAGCCCAGACATTCCCTCGGATTACGAGAGCCTGAAAGCTCGAATAAGTACTCTTTCGGACAGCATGCCCAAGCGCCTTTTGCAGTGCGCAAGATATGCTTTGGCGAATCCGGACAGAATCGCTCTTGGCACCACAGCCGAGATTGCCAGCGCTGCAGGCGTGCAGCCTTCTACTCTTGTTCGCTTTGCCCAAACGCTAGGATTTGACGGTTTCTCGCAGATGCAGCAGATCTTTCAGGGGCAGCTGGTTCGCCGCAACTCTGAATATACGGAGCGCCTGACGAAGATCCGCGAGAGTGGAACAAACACTCCAGGCAGCATTCTTGGCAACTTTGTAGAACGGTCCAAACAGTCGCTTGATGATCTTCTGCGCCAGGTCGACACGGTCGCTCTTGAGCGTTCCATTGAGGCACTGTCAGCTGCAGAAAACATACACTTATTAGGCCTGCGGCGTGCATATCCGGTCGTCAGCTACCTACACTATACATTGGGCAAGATGGGCGTGAGAACAAACCTGCTGGAATACACGGGTGGCATTCTGGAGGAACGCGTTCAGTTCATCAACGAGAACGATGCATTGTTTGTGGCGACCTTCAGCCCCTACTCTCCTGAGGTGGTTGAGTTTGCAAGCAAGGCCTTTGGCCGGGGTGTCTCTGTTATCTCCTTGACCGACAGCGTTCTGTCTCCAATTGCCCGCGTTTCTTCAACCGTTCTGGAGGTTAATGAGGCTGAGCATGGCGCGTTCAGATCACTCTCCACAACCATGTGTCTTGCCACTTCCATCGCTGTTGCGGTTGGTGATGCACGAAAGTGGACGTCCCTCTCCTAGAGTATCTCTAAGGAATCAATAGGAAGCCGGCAAAGGACTGAATTTGGAAGAGAGCTTGTTTAAAATTTTGGAACAAAGCTCATTCTATTTTGAATAGATATTCCACTTGTGATTATTTTTGGAATATGTAATCTTTCAGGAAATGCTAGTACCTGATTGGGAGAATCCGTTGAAATCACTTGATGTCATCACAATCGGCCGGTCATCGGTCGACCTGTATGGAACGCAGGTTGGCAGCCGACTGGAAGACATGTCTTCATTCAATAAGTATGTCGGCGGCTCACCCACCAATATGTCAGTGGGAACAGCCCGTCTTGGGCTGAAATCTGCCCTAATCTCCCGCGTAGGGGATGAGCACATGGGCCGTTTCATCCGCGAGCAACTGGTTAAAGAAGGCGTTTGCGTTGATGGTCTTGTTACTGACAAGGATCGCCTGACCGCCCTTGTTATTCTTGGCATTCGCGACAAAGAGCAGTTTCCGCTGATTTTCTATCGCGAAAACTGTGCCGACATGGCGCTGTGTGAAGATGATATTGATCCTGAGTTCATCGCCTCAGCTGGCTGTGTGACTGTTACCGGTACCCATCTCTCGCATCCACGCACGGAAGCTGCTGTTCTAAAAGCGCTGCGTCTTGCGAAAGAGAACGGCTCCCGCACTGCTCTGGACATTGACTATCGCCCAAACCTTTGGGGTCTTGCAGGTCATGGTGATGGCGAAGAGCGTTTCATCGCCTCTGAGAAAGTGACCACTGAGCTGCAAAAGCACTTGCACCTGTTTGATTTGATCGTGGGCACGGAAGAAGAGTTCCACATCGCCGGCGGTTCTACCGACACTCTTGAAGCATTGAATGCTGTGCGCAAGGTCAGCAAGGCTGCTCTGGTTTGCAAGCGTGGCCCTATGGGCGCTGTGGTGTTTGAAGACGAGATTGGCGCAAGCCTTGATGATGGCAAATCCGGTCCAGGTTTCCCGATTGAGGTGTTCAACGTGCTCGGCGCGGGCGATGGCTTTATGTCTGGTCTGCTGCGCGGCTGGCTGAAGGATGAGACCTGGGAAACCACCCTCACCTATGCAAATGCATGTGGTGCGTTTGCCGTCTCTCGCCATGGCTGTGCGCCTGCTTACCCAAGCTGGGAAGAGCTGCAGTGGTTCCTTGATAACGGTTCCTCCGAGCATGCTTTGCGCAAAGACAAGAAGCTGGAGCAGATCCACTGGTCTACCAACCGCAAGGGTGAGTGGTCCAACATGAAGGTGTTTGCCTTCGATCATCGCTCTCAGCTGGAAGACATGGCAGCCAAAGTTGGCGCATCCGAAGACAAGATCCCTGAGTTTAAAGAGCTTTGCCTTAAAGCTGCTCAGCAGGTTCGTGCTGGCGGTGACGACTACGGTATTTTGTGTGATGGCCGCCTTGGTGAGGAAGCTCTGTTCAAAGCAACGGGTTCTGGTCTTTGGATTGGCCGTCCGGTTGAACTGCCGGGCTCTCGCCCACTGGAGCTGGAGATTGGTCCAGACCTTGGTTCGCAGCTGGCGGAATGGCCGGTTGAGCATGTGGTCAAGGTGCTGTGCTTCTACCATCCGGATGACAGCGCTGAGATGAAGGCCCGTCAGGAAGAGACCATTTTACGCCTTGCGCATGCATGCCGTGAAAATAATCTGGAATTTTTGCTGGAAGTCATCCCGTCCAAGGTTGGACCGGTTGATGATGATACCACCGCGACCATCATTCAGCGCTTCTATGATCTGGGTGTCTACCCTGACTGGTGGAAGCTGGAGCCTTTGAAGACCGATGCAGGCTGGCAGAAAGCTTGTGACGCGATCAAGACAAATGATCCCTGGTGCCGCGGTATTGTTGTTCTTGGCCTTGATGCACCAGCTGAGGAGCTTAGCGCGAGCTTTAAGGTTGCAGGCAAGTATGACCTTGTGAAAGGTTTTGCTGTGGGCCGCACTATTTTTGCTGATGCTGCTGAGAAGTGGCTTGGCGGAAACATTTCTGACGAAGAAGCCATCGCTAACATGGCTGCAAAATTTGAAGGCCTCGGATCTGTCTGGGAGCAGGCCCGAATGGATAAGAAAGAAGTTGCATGAGCACGATCAGATTAACAGCCGCGCAGGCTCTGGTTCGCTATCTAGCAGCCCAGAAAACGCCTGAGGGAGACAGCTTTATCGCTGGGGTCTGGGCTATTTTCGGTCACGGCAACGTGGCGGGTCTTGGTGAAGCGCTTTATCACACGCAGGATACGCTGCCGACCTATCGCGGTCACAACGAGCAAGGCATGGCCCATGCGGCTATCTCCTATGCCAAGGCATCCAACCGTCGCCGTGCGATGGCTGTGACCACCTCCATTGGTCCGGGCGCGACCAACATGGTGACAGCTGCTGCGCTGGCTCACGTGAACCGCCTGCCGGTTCTGCTGCTGCCAGGTGATGTGTTTGCAAACCGTGCACCGGATCCAGTGCTTCAGCAGATTGAAGACTTTCAGGATGGCACTGTCAGCGCGAATGACTGTTTCCGCCCTGTAAGCCGTTATTATGACCGTATCCAGCGCCCTGAGCAGCTTTTGACAGCTTTGCCACGCGCTATGGCGGTTATGACTGATCCGGTCGAGTGCGGCCCTGTTACACTGGCTATGTGTCAGGACGTGCAGGCTGAAGCTTATGACTGGCCTGTGAGCTTCTTTGAAGAGCGCACCTTGCACTTCCGCCGCCCTGCACCTGATACAGCTGAGCTGGAAACTGCGGTTGCTGCAATCCGCGCTGCGAAGAAGCCGATGATCATTGCTGGTGGTGGTGTGCACTACTCTCTGGCAACGGATGACCTGAAGAGCTTTGCCGAGACACACAATGTGCCGGTTGCGGAAACGCAAGCTGGCAAGTCCGCTCTGCCATGGGATCATGAGCTGAATTTGGGCAGTGTTGGTGTGACCGGCTCTTCTGCTGCAAACGCTGTTGCTGAAGATGCTGATCTGATCATTGCAGTCGGCACACGCTTGCAGGACTTCACGACAGGGTCCTGGGCACTGTTTAAGAACCCGGATCGCCGTATTTTGCAGCTGAATGCAGCTTCTTATGACACTGGCAAGCACAATGCGCTGCCGCTGGTGTGCGACGCGCGTGTTGGCTTGCAAGCTCTCAGCCAAAACCTGGGTAGCTGGAAGGCCGAGACCGAGACTGCGTCTCACCTTGCGACCTGGCTCTCAGCCGTTGAAAATGCAACGGTAGCCCCTGAGGGTGGCAATGAGTTGCCAACTGATGCGCAGGTGATTGGCGCTGTTCAGCGTGCGTCCAATGCAGACACCACTGTTGTGTGTGCTGCTGGCGGTCTGCCGGGTGAGCTGCACAAGCTTTGGAAGACCGATAAGCCGGGTGGTTACCATCTGGAATACGGCTTCTCCTGCATGGGCTACGAGATTGCCGGTGGTCTTGGCGTGAAGATGGCCAAGCCTGAGAACGAAGTGGTCGTCATGGTTGGCGATGGCAGCTACATGATGATGAACTCCGAGCTGGCGACCTCTGTCATGCTGGGTCACAAGATCATTCTGGTTCTGCTGGACAACCGCGGCTACGGCTGCATCAACCGTTTGCAGATGGCAACCGGTGGTGACAACTTCAACAACCTGCTGGATGACGCCTATCACGTTGAGCCATCCAACATTGATTTTGCTGCACATGCGGGTGCAATGGGGGCAACCTCTGAGCACGTGAAAAGCATCGAAGAGCTGAGTGAAGCTCTGGAGCGGGCAAAAGCCAGCACCAAGTCCTACTGCATTGTGATCGACACTGATCCGCTGCCAACCATGCCGGAAGGTGGCCACTGGTGGGATGTTGCCGTGCCAGAAGTATCAAAAAGAAAAGAAGTTAATGAAGCTCGCAAGGGCTATGAGCATGCGCTGACCAATCAGCGTTTGGGGGACTAAGGCCAATGATCCGTTACGGAACCAACCCAATTGCGTGGAGCAATGACGACGACCGTACTCTTGGTGCGCACATTTCTCTGGAACAGTGCCTGAGCGAGGCTGGCGAAATCGGCTTTGACGGCATTGAAAAGGGCCACAAGATGCCAACCGAGCCAGCTGCTTTGAAAGCTGCGCTCGACCCGCATGGTCTTGCCTTTGTTTCCGGCTGGCATTCCTTGAACCTGTTGGCTCACAGCGTTGAAGAGGAAAAGAAGGCGATCCAGCCGCACCTCGATCTGCTCAAAGCCATGGGCTGCAAGGTTTGCATCACCTGTGAGACCTCCAACGCGATCCACGGCGCTGATGATACCCCGCTGGCAGACAAGCCTGTGCTGGCTGACGACCAGTGGGCAAAGTTTGGCGCTGATGTTGAAGCAGTTGCTGCTTACTGCGCGCAGCAGGGCATCTCGCTCGTTTACCATCACCACATGGGTACTGTGGTACAGAGCGGTGAAGAGATTGATCGCTTTATGGACGTGACCGGACCGAACACCTACCTGCTGCTGGACACTGGCCATGCATGGTTTGGTGGAGCAGATCCGGTTGAAGTTGCCAAGAAACATATGGCGCGTGTACGCCATTTGCATGCGAAGAACGTTCGCCCGACTGTCCGCGCACAGGTTGAAGGCGAGCGCCTGAGCTTCCTGGAAGGCGTCCGCCGCGGTGTGTTCACCGTTCCTGGCGATAAAGAAGGCGGCGTTGATTTTGAACCTGTGCTGAAGGTTGCAGCCGAGCATGGCTATGAAGGCTGGCTGGTGATTGAAGCAGAGCAGGACCCTGATCAGCGCAATCCGTTCACATACCAGAGCATGGGCCTGAAAGCACTGCGTGAGATGGCTATCAGCGCTGGTCTTGATAAAAAGGTAGTCGCATGAGCAAGCTTCTCGTAAAACCCAATGGTACAGAGGGCAAGGTGCATGACATCACGCCTGAATCTGCCGGTTGGGGCTACGTTGGTTTTGGCCTTTATCATCTGGAACCGGGCGCAAACGCCAAGGAGCTGATGAAGGGCCGCGAGGCCATTCTGGTTATCGTGGAAGGCAAAGCGTCCATCACTTCTGATGGTCAGGACTTTGGTGTGCTTGGTGAGCGCAAGAACGTGTTTGAACGCATCAAGCCATGGTGTGTGTACGTTCCTGCCGGAGCTGAGTGGAGCGCAACTGCTGTTACCAAGCTGACACTGGCCGTGTGTACTGCCCCTGCAAAAGACGGCAGCTACCCTGCCCGCGTGATTGGCCCGGATGACATCCCTAGCGTTGAGCGCGGCGTTGGTGCCAACACCCGCTACATCCACCCGATTGCCATGGAAGACCAGGACTTTGCAGAAAGCCTGCTGGTGACTGAGGTTTACACCCCTCAGGGCAACTGGTCATCTTATCCTCCGCATCGTCATGATGAAGATAACTTCCCGGAAATGACCTATCTGGAAGAGACGTACTACCACCGTCTCAACCCGGACCAGGGTTTCGGTTTCCAGCGTGTGTTCACTGAAGATGGTGAGCTGGATGAGGCGATTGCTATGTCCAGCGGGGATGTTGTGCTTGTTCCAAAAGGGCACCACCCTTGCGGCTCTCCGTATGGCTACGAGATGTACTACCTGAATGTGATGGCTGGCCCGATGCGTAAATGGCGCTTCCAGAACCACCCTGACCACGACTGGATTGCACAGCGCGACGCAAAACCTGCGGACGCCTAAGGCACCTGATATCCGCGTGTTCCCACTGATATGTCCTTGGGAGCACGCGTTTAATAAGCGCGTAGGTTCTGCGGAAACCACCAGGCATTCGTTGGAGATGCGCGATATAAACGCTGTTGTGAAAGATAAGCTATGACTGTTTCAATTGGCCTGTTGGGAGCTGGCCGTATTGGCAAGACCCACGCAAAAGCTGTAAGCCAGCTTGAAAATGCCAAGCTGGCTGCTGTGTTCGACCCGTTTGAAGATGCTGCAAAAGAGATTGCAGCTCAGACAGGTGCACGCGTTGACGGCCTTGACGCCATCATGAATGACCCGGCTATTGATGCTGTGATCATCGCGACCCCAACTGATCTGCACGCTGAGCAGATTGAGCAGGCTGCGC
>NZ_LCWX01000228.1:205398-209957 GCF_001431305.1 Pseudovibrio sp. POLY-S9 | reverse complement strand
GTGCTGGTAAGGCAATCTTCTGCGAAAAGCCAATCCATCTGGACGGCGACCGTGTGCGCGAATGCCTCAAGGTTGTTGAGGAGACCGGTGCAAAGCTGATGGTTGGCTTCAACCGTCGTTTTGACCCGAACTTCGCTGAAGTGAAGCGCCAGATTGAAGCTGGAGTGATTGGTGACGTTGAGATGGTTCAGATCACCTCTCGTGACCCTTCCCCGCCACCAGTCGACTACGTGAAGCGCTCCGGCGGTCTGTTCAAAGACATGATGATCCATGACTTTGACATGGCTCGCTTCCTGCTTGGCGAAGAAGTTGTTGAAGTGAACGCCATGGGCAGCGCAATCGTATCTGAAGAGATCGGTGCTGCTGGTGATGTGGACACGGCAACTGCAACGCTGAAGACAGCAAGCGGCAAGATCTGCACCATCACCAACTCCCGCCGCGCCACTTACGGTTACGACCAGCGCGTGGAAGTGCACGGTTCCAAGGGTATGGTGTCTGCAGAAAACATGCGCACCACCACTGTGACCGTTGCAAATGGTGACGGCTACACTGCTGAGCCACTCATGGACTTCTTCATGGAGCGCTATGAAGCGGCTTACCGCATTGAGCTGGCGGCCTTCGTTGACGCTTTGACCAGTGGTTCCGAGATCTCTCCAAACGGCTTTGATGGCCTGAAGGCTCTCGAACTTGCTGAAGCTGCAACTGCAGAAGTTGCCAAAGCACGCGATCTGGCAAACGCTTAAGCTGCTTTAAAAACTGAATATGAAAAGGGCCGATGTATTGCATCGGCCCTTTTTTATTGGTCTAAAGCCTTCGCTTTACGCCATTGCTGCCTGACGGCGGACGGTGGCGATGCGGAAGCGGTTGGCGACGTAGGCGCCGTCTGTGAGACTGGCGTTGCCGGCCGGGTTGGCACCGGTGACGTGGAAGTCAGAGTACGCTGCTGACTGGTTCACGTAGATGTTGCCAGTCAGGTTCACAGAAAGCGGTGCGCCTGCCCATGCGTAGGCATCGGTGGCCTTGTCGATCACATCTTCATTGGTTGAATACAGCGCTGCGGTGATTGCACCGTGGCTTTTGGCTGAGCCTGCTGCGCGGGCGATGGCATCATCGATGTCATCACAGGCGATGATGAAGGAGATCGGGCCGAAGCGCTCCTGCATGTAGGCTTCTTCCTCTTTGGAATCGACAGCTACAACAGTTGGCGTTGCAGAGCGAGCGCCGTTCATGCCTTCCACTGGCTCGGATGAGCGGATCACCTTACCCAGCTTTCCTGCCGCAAAAATGCGTTCCAGTGTGGATGGGTTCTGCACGGCGCCGAGGATGGCAGCTGCGCGGGCCGGATCGCCAAGGAGCTTATCCAATGAGATTTTGATGGCTTGCGCCACTTCCTCAAAGCTCTTCTTGCCGTCGTTGGTTTCAATGCCGTCACGGGGAACGAAGATGTTCTGCGGTGTGGTGCACATCTGGCCGGAGTAGAGCGACAAGGAGAACGCGATGTTGCTGGCCATGCCGCGCAGGTTGTCTGTCGATTCAATGGTGATTGCGTTGACGCCTGCTTCCTCGGTGTAGACCAATGCGTCGCCTGCGTTTTCACGCACCCATGCACCAAAGGCATTGGAGCCGGTGAAGTCGATGATCTTCACGGCATCATTGGTCACCAGTTCCTTGGTTTTTGGCGCCTCTGCGGTATCCGCAGCCAGCATCAGTACGTTTGGATCAAAGCCAGCTTCTTTGAGCACCTCACGGCCAATCTGAATGGAGATGGCCATTGGCAGGATCGCCATTGGGTGAGGTTTGATGATGACCGGGTTGCCAGTGACGAAGCTTGCGAACATACCCGGATAGGTGTTCCAGGTTGGGAAAGTTGCACAGCCGATGACCAGCGCAACACCGCGTGGCACAACGCGGAATTTCTTATCCAGCACAATCGGATCATGCTTGCCCTGCGGCTTGGTCCAGGTCACCTCGGTTGGAGTCTGGGTCATCGCGTCATAGGCATAAGCGACGGCTTCCAGTCCTCTGTCCTGCGCGTGTGGGCCACCTGCCTGAAACGCCATCATGAACGCCTGACCGGAGGTGTGCATCACCGCATTGGCGATGAGGAAGGATTTTTTGTTGATGCGGCTCAGCATTTCCAGCGCAACGCCGACGCGTTCTTCAACGGTTGCTTTCGCCCAGCTCTTGCCAGCTTCTGAGGCTGCTTTGACCAACTCTGCGGGATCAGCATCTTCATAGGTGACGCCCAGCTCTTTGCCGTAGGGAGACGATTCTGCGCCTGTCCAGTTGCCGTTGGTTGGCTGGTCCAGTGCGAATGGCTTACTGAGAATCCCCTCAAATTCTGCAAGCTGATCGTCTTTTGCTGTTTCGCCATAGATCTTACCGGATGCGATCTCAGGATAAGCGGACCAGTAATCTCTTGATTTACTTGTCTTTACTGCCTGAAAGAGCGTGTCTTTATGCGTTTCAAAAAAGTTACTCATTGTTCCTCCTCGAAAAACCTGCGCCTACCGCAGTGCTTCTTCGACCAATGTGTGACCTTAAAGCGCTCCACAATTACTCCAGATCGCGCGAACACTTTAAGGTCTCTTGTTTCCTGCGTATTCTCTTCCCAAAACCGGATTCCACTTTTGGCGAATACGCTCTGAATTCCAATTGACAGCGGTTTCACTTCCAGACAATAATTTACCGACCGGTCAGTCATTTCAAGCAAAAAGTGCCAGAACCATCGACCAGTCTACGAAATGATTAGGTTTTCCAGAGGGCTCTCCTCATGAATTTGGAAGTTCATTGGGAGCAAATTGGTGGTTCACTGGTGAGTGATGATTGATCTATTTGGAGGGAGAGACCATGAGCGAGACCACAGTCATTTCCGAGCAGAGCATTTTGGTGGATGTGAAAAACACCTACCACGTGATTACGCTGAACCGCCCTGACAAGCTGAACTCGTTCAACGACGAGATGCACCGCGCGCTCTATGCGGCGCTGGAAGCTGCGGACGCAGATGACAACTGCCGCGCTATTTTGCTGACGGCTGCAGGCAAAGGCTTCTGCGCTGGTCAGGATCTTGGTGACCGCGTGAAGCCGACACCAGACTCCCCTCCACCGGACCTGACCCAGACTATCGGCGATTTTTATAATCCTCTCATCCGCAAGCTGAAGTCGATCAACATACCGATCGTGTGTGCGGTCAATGGCGTGGCTGCCGGTGCTGGCGCCAACATTGCCATGGCCTGTGACATCGTGATTGCCTCTGAGAAAGCCAAGTTTATTCAGGCGTTTGCTAAAATCGGGCTGGTGCCGGATTCTGGCGGCACCTACTTCCTGCCACGCCTTGTGGGTTCTGCCCGTGCACGTGGCCTTGCCATGCTGGGCACGCCGATCACCGCTGCGCAGGCCGCGGAATGGGGCATGATCTGGAAGTGCTCTTCTACCGAGACCTTTCTGGAGGAAGCCACTGCCATGGTGCAGGAGTTTTCTGTTGGGCCAACCATCGGCCTTGGTCTGATCAAGCAAGCGCTGAATGCGTCTGAAGGCAACACACTGGATGAACAGCTTGATCTGGAGCGGGATTATCAGGGTGAAGCGGGCCGTACGCCGGATTATCTGGAGGGCGTGACGGCCTTCATGGATAAGCGGGCTCCAAAGTATTCAGGCAAGCGCTGATGAACAAGCAGGAATTAGCGGAGGCCGTTGCGGCCTCCATGTGGGACGAAGACGAGGCGACACAAGCGCTTGGAATGACACTGGACGAGATTGCACCCGGACGGGCCGTGATTTCCATGAAGGTGATGGAGCGCATGACCAATGGGCATAAGACCTGTCATGGCGGGTACATTTTTACCCTCGCGGACAGTGCGTTTGCATTTGCGTGCAACAGCCATAACCAGCGTGTTGTCGCTTTCCAGTGTTCCATCACGTATCTCGCACCGGCTTTTGAAGATGATGTTTTAACGGCAACAGCCGAGGAACTTACCGTGCAAGGCCGATCCGGCATTTACGACATTCATGTACGCAATCAGGACGGCGCGCATATTGCAGAATTTCGCGGAAACTCGAGGACCATCAAAGGGACGCATATCGAGTTAAGCACCTAGTTTTTATGGATGACCAGCATTTGAGGAGGAGAAAATGTTGGAGGTTGAAGAACGCAGGCCCGATCTGGAGCCTATTGAAACGGCAGGACGGGAAGACCTGGCAGCGCTGCAACTGGAGCGCATGCGCTGGTCAGTGCGGCACGCTTATGAGAACGTAAAGTTCTACAAAGACAGCTTTGATGCAGCTGGCGTGCATCCTGATGATCTGCAAAGTCTTGCTGATCTGGCGAAGTTTCCATTCACCACCAAGCAGGATTTGCGCGACAATTATCCGTTCGGGATGTTTGCTGTTCCGGAAGAGGATATCTGCCGCATTCATGCATCCTCTGGCACCACAGGCAAGCCAACCGTTGTTGGCTACACCAAGAAAGACATCGAAACCTGGGCCGGTGTGGTTGCGCGTTCCATTCGTGCAGCAGGTGGTAAGCCGGGTGACAAAGTGCACATCGCTTATGGTTATGG
>NZ_LCWX01000228.1:183074-205284 GCF_001431305.1 Pseudovibrio sp. POLY-S9 | reverse complement strand
CTGGGCGCGCACTACGGGGCGGAAGCGCTTGGCTGTACTGTCATTCCAATGTCTGGCGGCATGACAGAGCGGCAGGTGCGGCTGATTGAGGATTTCAAGCCTGAGATCATCATGGTCACCCCGTCTTACATGCTCTCCATTCTAGATGAGTATCGCAAAGAAGGCCTTGATCCGCGCAAGAGCTCCATCAAGATCGGCATCTTTGGAGCTGAGCCGTGGACCAACTCCATGCGTGAGGAGATTGAACAAGCCTTCGACATGCATGCGGTTGATATCTATGGCCTTTCAGAGGTTATGGGTCCGGGTGTGGCGCAGGAGTGTGTGGAGACCAAAGACGGTCTGCACATCTGGGAGGATCACTTCTATCCGGAGATCATTGATCCGATAACTGGTGAGGTTCTGCCGGATGGATCGGAAGGTGAGCTGGTGTTCACCACGCTGACCAAGGAAGGCCTGCCGATCATCCGCTATCGCACCCGCGACCTGACCCGCCTGATGCCGGGCACGGCCCGCAAGATGCGGCGTATGGAAAAGATCACCGGTCGGTCTGACGACATGATGATCGTACGCGGTGTGAATGTGTTCCCGACCCAGATTGAGGAGCAGATGCTGCGCTGTGACGGGCTCTCCCCTCACTACCAGATCCAGATTGCCCGTAAGGGGCGTATGGACCAGCTGACCGTCAACGTGGAAGCCGCTGCACATGCAACATCTGACGCTGATCGTCTGGCAAGCGCCAAGGAACTGGCGGTTCATGTGAAAAACAACATTGGAATTTCGGTTGGGGTAGACGTGGGCCTGCCAAATTCCATAGAACGAAGCCAAGGCAAGGCCACGCGGGTTATCGACTTGCGGCCTAAAGAAGATTAACGGAATTAAAAAGCATGGCGCGCACCAGAGCAGCGGATTATGACGACAAACGCAAATCCATATTGAAACTATCGGCGCGCGCCTTTGCGCAGCAAGGCTATGACAAAACCTCGATGGCGCAGCTCGCCAAGATCTGTGGTTTCTCCAAGGCTTTGCTCTATCACTACTACGAGAACAAGGAGACGCTGCTGATCGACATCATCAGCGCTCACCTTGAAGAGCTGGTTGATGCGGTGGAAAGTGTTGCTCAGGCAGAACAAGACCCACTGGAGCGTCTGCGCGGCCTGTGCCGTGCTTTACTGCTGGCTTATGAGGACGCAGATTCTGAGCATAAGCTGCAGATCAACGAGCTGTCCTTTCTTCCAACAGAGAAGAAGCAGGACATCATTGAGCTGGAGCGCAAACTGGTTGCCATCTTTGCCAAGGCGGTTGCGGCCACAAACCCGCAGTTTGGCGATGAAAGTGCGCTGATCAAGCCCGTCACCATGAGCCTGTTTGGCATGCTCAACTGGTCGTATCTATGGTTTAAACCGGGCGGCGATCTGACCCGCGAAGGTTACGCGGATCTGGTGGTGCAATTGTTGCTAAACGGCTCGCAGTCCATACAAGGTACGGCGGCGAGCTAAGCCTCGCCTGCCGCTCTTACGATTTCACCAGTGCCTGCGCTGCAAGTTGCTGCATCATGTCTATGTAGCGGACTTGTGTCCAGTTGCAGCCGATGCGCAGCTGTTCCCAATTGCGGACGGAGAGGATTGTGAGGAGCATATCGGTTGCTTCCTCTTCGCTCATGCTGTCTGTCAGTGCACCATCTGCCTTGAGCGCCTGAACCGCTTTTTCGCAGCCATCACGGATGGCGCAGATTCGGTCATTCCAAGCAGCAGCTGCCTCTTCATCGGTCTCCTGCATGGCCATCAAAGCTTTGGCCACACCAAAAATCGTCGGGATGTAATTGCCCCAGGTTTCGACCCAGGCCTCTAGTCTTTGCGTACCGGATGCAGCGCTTCGGCTTTTAGCCAGCTTTGCGTCTATGTCGTGCACCTCATCCAGATAACGCGTTGTAGCGGTGAGCAAATCTGCCCGATTGGGAAAGTGCAGATAGAGCGCTTGGCGGCTGATTTTTGCCGCCTTTGCGATGTCTGACATGCGCACAGCACTGCCGTTTCCGGCCTCCAGTAACTGCCATGTGGATTTTAGGATGCGATCACGAGTGGGAATATTCTGACTTGACATGATGTCAATATAGATGCGATTGACACGATGTCAACTTTACACCATGTAAAGCAGGAAAGGATAGGGCCATGAAAGTTATCGTATTTGGTGCAACGGGCACTGTTGGCAGGCTTGCCACGGAGAAGATGCTGGCAGATGGGCATGAGGTGACGGCCTTTGCCCGCAGCCCGAACAAGCTGCAGATTGAGCATGAAAGCCTGACGCTCCGAGCTGGTGATGCAGCATCCCGCGATGCTGTCGCAGCCGCAATTCAGGGCCATGATGCCGTGGTGATTACGCTTGGCGCCGGCATGTCGCGCAACAGCACCATCCGGTCTGTTGGTACGCGCAATGTCATTTTGGGGATGCAACAACATGGGGTGAAGCGACTGGTCTGTCAGTCCACACTTGGAGCACATGAGAGCTGGTCCAACCTCAACTTCTTTTGGAAACGGATCATGTTTGGCGCGTTGTTGCGACTTGTGTTCAAGGACCATGAACTGCAGGAGGAGCTGGTGCGGGTGAGCGGTCTGGACTGGACTATCGTGCGGCCCAGCGCGTTTGCTCCAGAGCTTGCAACTGGCAGCTATAAAGAGGACTTTCCAGCCACAGACCGACGTCTTTCTTTGAAGATTGCACCTTCAGACATTGCCGGATTTCTCAACCGCCAGCTCTCAGAGGCGCAGTACCTTCACCGTGCTGTGGGGATCTCCACTTGAGGTCTTATAGCGAGGGGCAACCGGAGTTAAATCAGAGATTTCTTGCATAAGCCGCTGCTTGCGTAGACCTCTTCAGCTGCCAAAACAGCTTCTTCTTTGCTGGCGCGCTGTCCATCCTCGATGAACTCTGAGCCATCGCTTACAAGGAAGTACCAGACAATCTGACCTCCCTCCTCTGTGTATCTGTTCACCTGCATGAGTGCTTTGGGGTCGCCTGGTACACAGCCCACGCCTTTCCCGTCCCCAACCTTTGCTCCTTCGGCGGGACCCCAGATGTATTTCAGTTTTCCCACTTTTTCTCCCTCTGATACCTTTGCCATGAGAGCACCGACATAACGAGAATAAGCAATCTGAGAGGCTATTGTGCCAAGCGCCTTTGTTGCTTCCCCTCCGGATGCTCTCACAAGAGCTTCATGCAAAATCTGCCATTGCCACATAAGGGATGGGGGCATCGCCAACTCTTCCCAAAGCAAGATTGCCACTTCAAGGGACTGGAAGGAGCCGCCGATGAAAGTGTTTCTTTTGCCGTCTTTCTCTTTCCAGTAGAAGCCAGGTAGCCATTGCATGCTTCCGCTCCATATGTTCACTTTATGTTCTACATCAGCAAATACGTTTAAACAAGCCAGTAGAATGTACTGAGCGAGGGAAGGTTTCACCCTGTACGATGCCTGTGTTTTGCCCGGATTGAGCTCTGCAGTAAAAATGCAGCTTGCAAGACTCTTCTATTTTTCCGAGAGTTACGGGAAGACTCAAGGAACAGACCCATCATGAAAACAGAACGCGAAAAGATGGAAGCGGGTGAATGGTACACCTGCATCGATGACGAGCTGGAAACGCTGCGGCAAGCGGCCTACCACGCTATACATGAGCATCGTACACTGCACCCAAGCAAGCGTGGTTGGATAAGCCCTGCCCTACGTGCGCTGCTTGGCAGTTCCACCGACAGCACAATCATCGAGGCGCCGTTTCATTGCGCTTATGGCATCAACATTCATTTGGGAGAACGGGTTTTCCTCAATGCGGGTTGCACCATTTTGGATACAGCGCCTGTGCGAATTGGTGACCAGACCATGCTTGGGCCGAATGTGCAGATCTATTGCGCCCAGCACCACAAAGATGCAGAAAAGCGCTGTGCGGGACTGGAAATCGCAAAGCCGGTGACCATTGGCAAGCGGGCGTGGATTGGCGGGGCTGCGATCATCATGCCGGGCGTGACCATTGGTGATGAGGCCATTGTTGGCGCAGGCAGCGTGGTGACCAAAGACGTGCCCGCCGGAGCCACCGTGGTAGGTAACCCCGCGCGGGCGAGAGGCTAACTCTCCAAAGAGAGAAACTGGCTGCCGGTGTTCCCATGCAGCCAGTTTGGATCGGGGTCAGGCTTCCAACGTTTGTTGCCCGGCTTCTGTCTTTGGGGCTGCTTGTCTCTTTCCAAACCACATTCTGCTGATGAGGCGATCTCGCAGGATAAACTGATGAAACGCCCATCCAACAACATGCAGCACAAGCAGAGCGGTCAGCACGTTCGCGATGACACCATGGGCGACACGTGCCGGATACACTGTGAGGTCTGCGGGGAGCGGGGCTCCGGAACCGCCCAGCGTGATTGCGAAGAGATCTGCGTTATAGGCCATAACGAGACCGGAGAGCACCATACCTGCGACCAGCGCATACATGGCCCAATGGGTCAGCCCAGCGGCAGTGTTGAGTACGGCTTTTCCCGTGTCTGCTTTTGCAGGCTTCTTTGTTACGAAACGGGTGATGAGGCGCAGGAGGATGAGCACGCCGATGGTCATGCCCCAGATGATATGTCCGGTCATACCGGTGAGTTTTTGTGGGTCGGTGCTTTCCATAGCTGCCATCATGGGCCCTCCCACCACCAGTGCCATAAATATCATCAGGGCGAGGATCCAGTGCAAGGCTACTAAGGCCGGATGATAGCGTGTTGTCATCGGGTGTTCCAATCATCAATCTTCAACGGAACCGGCGGTGGGTTCCTGATTATGTCTGGAGTGCATTTTACGTTACCTAATGAGAACAAGAATGATATAATAAGAAACAAGGCATTACTCTGATGTAACAAGAGAGACACGATGAGGTCACTGGACTGGGAGCTGTTGCCGTCTTTTCTTGCTGTTGCGCGGGCGGGCAGTTTGAGAGCGGGCGCTGAGTTGCTTCATACCAATTATGGCACTGTGAACCGCAACATTCAGGCTCTTGAGGCCAGTTATGGCGTGGCATTGTTTAGTCGCTCCACCAAAGGCTTCAAGCTGACTGATGCCGGCGAAACCGTGCTTCCGTTTGCTGAGCAGGCAGAACAGGTGATCATCAATGCGCGCAAACGTGTTGAGGGGCTGGACAAGAGTGAAGCGGGGACGCTCCGCTTTTCTGTCACGCCCACGTTTGCCTATGATGTGATTTCTCCAATCATCAGCAGGTTTCAGGAGGCCTATCCTGATATTCAGGTGGAGCTGAGGCTGACTTCTGCCGTTGAGGAGATCAACAAGGACGAGACAGATGTCTCTCTGCGTGCGGCCTATGAAGTGAGCGAGGATGTGGTTGCCCGCAAACTCTACCCCATAGCCATCGGCATCTATGCAAGCCAGGCCTACATTGACGCTGCGTTTGCGCAGTCCGGACCGCAAGGCTCTGGTCTTTCCTGGATCGGTTGGCCAGGTGACGCACACACGACCAATTGGATCGCTCAAAGCCCCTTCCCTCATGCTGACATCCGGCACATGGTGTCCGATGGATATATGCGCCTCCGGTTGTTGCGAGAGAACTGCGGTCTCTCTTACCTCCCTGTGGTTTTTGAACGGTTCTTTCCTGACTTGTGCCGCGTGCCCGGCACCAAGACTGAGTTGGGGCAGTCGCTTTGGATTGTGCTTCATGCAGACCTGCGCAAAACCGTCCGCATCCGCCGCTTTGTTGATTTTCTAGCTGAGGAACTCATGGCCCTGCGGGAGGACATGCAAGGCGAGCTTTACAGGCGCTAAAGCAGTTCGCTTAAGTGCTGGTCACAATAAGCTCAATTGCAGGTTGGTAAAGCTGCGTATAGGCTGTGGGCATCTGATCATTCCAGCAAACATAAGTGACCTATGAAACTGTTTTACGCTCCCGGCACCATTTCAATTGCCGTTGCCATTGCCCTTGAAGAATCCGGTGTCCCTTACACCACGCACAAGATCGACTTTAAGAACCCGGAGGTCAGCCGTCCGCAGTTGTTAGAGGTGAACCCGAAGGGCCGTGTTCCTGTTCTGGTGACAGACCATGGCGTTTTGACAGAAGCCGGTGCGCTGCTCGATTACGTTGCTGATCTTGCCCCGGATGACAGTCTGAAGCCTTCTGATCCTTACAAGGCCGCCAAGATGCGGGAGGCCATGTACTATCTGGCTTCCACCATGCATGTGAACCATGCCCACAAACTGCGCGGTGCCCGTTGGGCAGACAAGGAAGCCAGCTGGGACGACATGCGCGCCAAGGTGCCGGAAACCATGACTGCCTGCTGCGCCTATGTGGAAGAGAACATCGTCACCGGCCCTTACGTGCTAGGCGACACCTTCAGCATTGCTGATGCCTACCTTTACGTGGTCAGCACCTGGCTCAAAGGCGATGGAGTGGACATCACGCCGTTTCCAAAGTTCCACGCCTTCCAGAAGCTGATGGAAGAGCGGGATTGCGTGAAAGCGGTGAAAGCTGCGGAGATGCTGGGTTAGGTTCCTGACCCAAACAGGGCAGCTGCCGCTTTACATCTGAGGCAGCTGCTTTGCATTGGCTCAATACCAATTAGGCGTTTTAGTTGACCACCTCAAATGCAATTTCTCCGTTATGGAGAAAACAACATTTGGTGAAAACCGCCAGATCAACCGGATTGGGAAGACGAATATCAGACAGGTCCGGCAAGGGTTTCATCGCAAGATCGAAGTCCCTTTGAACCTGCGATATCAAGGTGATGATAATCCCTGTTTTCCTTGCAAACTCTTTGAGCTCATTCAGCTGAGAGGAGAGTTCGGGGTTTTGGCGTTTTTGATCGAGCAGCTGCAGGTAATCAATAACAACTAGCGTCTTTGAGGGCGCATGCCGAAGTTCATTTTTGATGTAGCGGGCACAAATCTCATCCGAGCAATCCAGATGGAAAGCCTCCCTCATCTGAGCAGGATTATAGCCGAGCTGGGATACACGCTTCAAAACATCTGCAGGCGTATACTCGAGGGTAAAAAAGTAACTCTCGCCCCCTGCTCTATTGGCTTGAATGGCCAGTTCCAATCCAAACAGAGTTTTGCCTTGGCCCGGACGTGCAGCAATTAAAACAAGGTCTCCGCAGTCTAACTGGCGAAGGCATTTTTGAGCGCGGCCAGACCGTGAGCCAGAAACCGACAGATGGCTCCAGCTGCTATAGCCTTCTTTTTGCGCGAGCTGATCCAGCGCCGCATGCAGCGGCATGCCACTTTCGCGTGCGGTTAACTTCGCTTGTCTTTTCAGCTGGTGAACAGGACTGGACAGTTTCATTGAAGAACCCTCTCTTCAGAGCATACATTGCAGTCCCTCCTTATGCGCTTGCTCGAACAGTATGGTTCTGATCCTGACGTCCTACATGTGCAATGCTTCCCGGATTGGAGGGCGGAGGCTTGGACTTAGCCTTGCTGCAAGGATAGAAATCTGGCTTACCGCAATCAAGGGCCAGTTGTGCTTTTCAACATGCTGCTGAGAAGACCTAGCTTCTGCCGGTTGCTCAAAGATCAAGCCGATAGACAACTTGCTGCTCGCCAAATCGTTCAAGTTGCCGGGTTTGTTGCATGCCCAGCTTTTGTAGCAGGCGGATGGAGCGGGTGTTTTGAAGTTGGGTTTCAGCGAGAAGGGATGTCAGGTTCAGCTCCTGCATAGCGAATGGCAGGAACGCTTTGAGGGCTTCCTCTGCATATCCCTGCCCCCAATGTTCCGGCAGGAACTCGTAGGAGACTTCCATGTCTTCTCCTTGATGATAAGGAGCTAAACTGAGCAGGCCGAGGAACTCGTTGGTTCTGCTGGATCGCACTACAGCATGATACACCCCTGCTTCAGCAACCACCCTTGCACATCGGGTTTCGATAGCTTCTGGGCTTTGCTTTCCTCCCAGGAATGTTCTCGCCTGCTCGTTGGCGAACAGTCGTCGGAGTGCGGTTTTATCTGAATGCGTTGGCTGGGAGAGCAAGCAACGTTTGGTGGCAAGATACATAGTCCCCTCCCCTACACCCCCAGCTTGACCACCACGTTGAGGAGGATATCGCGGAGGGATTGGACTTCTTCTTTGGTGAGGTTCTGGTAGATGACGCGGCGATCGCCGGTCATGACGCTTTCCATGGCTTTTTCGACGGTGATTTTGCCTTTGTTGGTTAGGCGGACGATCTTGCTGCGTTTGTCGGTATCGTGATCAATGCGCGTGACGAGGCCGTCGGATTCCAGCTGCTTGAGAATTTTGGTCATACCGCCTGAAGTCATCAGCAGAGCACGGTACAAATCACTGGGGGACATTTCCCATGGCTCAGGACGGCCTCGCAGTGCCACCAGCACCTCAAAGGCGCCGTTGGTCAGGCCATAGACTTCCAGCTCTTTTGTGCAGTTCTGATCGAGGATTTCGCTGAACCTGTTCATACTCAGAAACAGCTCGGTTTCTAAAGAGACAGCTTCTGGCCAGTTCTGGCGCATCTGTTCCAGGGCTTTGCCCATTGGGTAGGCTTTCGACATGAGATCCTCATCACAGTTTATCGGATTTCTAAATTAAACCTTGCCAGAAAGATAGTTTGAATATATCTATCCAGAAAGCTACTTAGATAGATAGGTGTGACATGAGAAGTTTCTGGGACAGAGTTAGACACTCCGTGCTGTTTGAAGGGATCGCCCTTTCCATCGTCGCGGTGTTTGGAAGCTGGATTACTGGTCATTCCATTTCAGAGATTGGTGTTCTTGGACTGGTCATGTCCCTGATCGCCATGGGCTGGAACTTTCTTTACAACTGGCTCTTCGATAAATGGTATGTGGCCAACCGTGGTACCAAGCCAAGGACCGTTGCCTTGCGTATTGTGCACGCCCTGTTGTTTGAAGGCGGGCTGCTTGGATTTGGCATTGTCGCAATCATGTGGCTTCTGCAGATGAATTTTGTTCAGGCATTGCTGCTTGATATCGGCTTTGCGATGTTCTTTCTGGTTTACGCCTTCGTCTACAACTGGGTTTACGATCTGGTGTTCCCGGTTCCGGTTGCAAAAGCCGTTTGAACGCGTGGTGCTGACATAAGAACGCAAGAAAAGCCGGAATAACGCAAATTCCGGCTTTTCCTTTCAAACCAACGCAAACTGTCGTTTTGATAGATCAGATATCGTCGTAATCGACTGTTACATCATCTGTTTTCGGTCTGGACTGGCAAGTGAGCACGTAGCCGGCCTCAATCTCCCAAGGTTCCAGCGAGTAATTGACGGCCATGTCGACTTGACCGGAGACCACCTTGGCGCGGCAGGTGCAGCACATTCCACCTTTACAGGAGAACGGTGCTTCTATACCCAAACGCAAGGCACCATCAATGATGGTTTCACCCGGCTCCAGAGTGACGTCGTGGCGTGCACCATCAACGATCATGGAGACCTTTGCTTTATGGTCTACAGCGCTGGAATCCTTAGCTTTATGGGCAGCGTGCGGATCACCGCCATCAGCAGGCACAAAGAGCTCGTTATGGATGTGTTCCAGCGGAATGCCATGACTTTGACAGGCTTGTTTGGCTGCCTCAATCATATCGCCCGGACCACAAAGGAAGACGTGGTCGATGCTGTTCTCACCAACGGTCTTGGTGATGAATTCCTCAATCTTTTCAGAGGTTAAGCGACCATTGAAGAGGCTCAGTTCCTGCTCTTCACGAGACAAAACATGATAGACACTCAAGCGATCAAGGAAGCGATCCTTCAGGTCATCCAGCTGATCCTTGAAGATCACGCTCTGGGAATTCTTGTTGCCGTAGAACAGGAAGAAGTGGCTGTTCGGCTCATCTTCCAGCACAGCCTGCACCATGGACATGATTGGCGTAATGCCGGATCCTGCTGCAAAAGCGGCATAAACCCTTGCTTCTTCAGTGGTTCCTCTTGGCAGATTGAAGCGGCCCATCGGGGTCATCACATCAATCTCATTGCCAACAGAGACATGATCCAGAGCGAAGCTTGAGAAGCGGCCACCCTCCACTTTTTTGATCGCAACGCGGATGTCATCATCCTTGGGAGACGAGCAAATGGAGTAGGACCGGCGGGTGTCTTCGCCATTAATAAATTCGCGCAGGGTGAGATACTGCCCTGGAATAAAAGAATAATCTGACTTCAGGTCCGCAGGAATTTCAAAGGCGATAGAGACAGCTTCCTCTGTTTCCTGATGGACTGACTTGATCTTCAATCTATGAAACCGTGGTGACATGGTTTCCTCCCTTACATCTGCCGGAGCCTTTCAGCCGAGCGGGTCAGATGCACTTGAAATAATCAAAAGGCTCAGAGCAATCGTTGCAGCGGTAAAGCGCTTTGCAAGCAGTAGAGCCAAACTCGGAAATGCGACTGGTGTTGGCAGAGCTGCACTTTGGGCAACGGACTTGCTCCTCACCAAACAAGGCCCGGCGCGAGGCCTTGCCGTTTGGAGGCGCAATGCCGTAAACCCATAGTTTTTCACGCGCTTTTTCTGAGAGCCAATCGGTGGTCCAGGCTGGCGTGAGGACGGTTTTGACGTCCACCCTCTCAAAACCAGCGATGAGCAGAGCCGCTTCAATATCGAAAGCGAACATGCTCATGGCCGGGCAACCGGTGTAGGTTGGTGTGATGGCCACCTCTACAGAACCATCTGCCTGCACGTGCACATCGCGCAAGACACCAAGGTCCTCAATGGTGAGCACCGGCACCTCAGGATCGGGTACATCGCACACCGCATTCCAGGCCTTTTGATCCAACTCAGATCTCAGAATTTTCGCTGCAACTGCCATGGGTTAGCTCCCGATCACCACTGGGCTTGCGGGAACGAGCGCTGCAGGTATTGCATCGGCGACAGGATATGTCCCAGATGCTCACTGTGCTCGCCCTGACGGCCACCTGTCTGCATCCAGCTTTCAGTTGGGCGTTCCAGATTGGCGCGTGCCAGAACCGTATTCACCATCTCGTCCCATAAGTGCTTGATAGACATAGGATCTACAGCAACTTCTTTGGCAACTAATGATGACACAACTTCGTCACATTCAAACATCTCGCCGGTGTACATCCAGAGGAACTCCAGCGCATCACTGATGCGATTGTGGCTCTCCTCGGTGCCGTCTCCCAGACGGATCACCCACTCAGCAGAATGGCGCAGATGGTAGGCTGCTTCTTTCTCTGCTTTCGCTGCCAGTCCGGCCAGTTGTTCGTCTTTCGAGTTCATCATCGCTTCCCAGAACGGGTGCATGAACGCGGAAAAGAGGAACTGGCGCATGATGGCATATGCGAAGTCATCATTGGGTTGTTCAACCAGTAGAAGATTGTTGAACTCACGCTCAACCCTATGGAAACACAGGGCATCTTCGTCGCGGCCTTTGCCTTCGATTTGCCCTGCATAGGTGTAGAGCTCACGGGCATGGCCTATGAGATCAAGCGCGATATTGGTGAGTGCGATGTCTTCTTCCAGGTGAGAAGCGTGACCACACCATTCGCCCAGTCGCTGACTCAGAATTGCGGAGTCATCAGCCAGCCGCATGCAATATGTAAATAGTGCCGTATCTGTCATCATGGCCTCCTTACATATTCGCGACTTCGTCAGGCAACTCATAGAACGTCGGGTGGCGATAGATCTTGGAAGCTGTTGGCTCAAACATCTCGCCCTTCTCGTCCGGATCATTCGCGATGATTGCTGCTGATGGGACAACCCAGATAGACAGCCCTTCTCCGCGGCGTGTGTAAACGTCTCGCGCTGCCTGCAGAGCCATCTCCGCATCAGCTGCATGGACAGAACCTGCATGTCTATGAAACATGCCATTGCGCGCTCTGATGAATACTTCCCAAAGTGGTGTTGCTTGTTCGCTCATGTTCTGCCCTCCCTTAAGCAGCTGATTTCTTTGCGGCTTGCTTTGCAGCGTACGCCTGTGCAGCCTCGCGCACCCAGGCACCGTCTTCATGTGCCTTGATGCGGTCTTTCATCCGCTGCTTGTTGCAGATGCCATTGCCTTGAATGGTGTTGTAAAACTCGTCCCAGTCCGGTTCACCATGCTCCCAGTGCCCCGTTTCCTCGTTAAGTTTGAGGTCAGGATCCGGCAGAGAAATGCCAAGAACCTTTGCCTGAGGTACTGTGGCATCGACGAACTTTTGACGGAGTTCATCGTTGGTAAAGCGTTTGATCTTCCACTTCATGCTGGCGGCAGAGTGCTTGCTGTCCTTGTCAGAGGGACCAAACATCATCAACGCAGGCCACCAGAGGCGATTGACGGCGTCCTGAACCATCTCCTGCTGCTCTGCAGTGCCCTTCATCATGGCAACGAGAAGATCGTAGCCCTGACGCTGATGGAAGCTCTCTTCCTTACAGATGCGGATCATTGCACGGGAATATGGCCCGAAAGAACAGCGACATAGCGGGATCTGATTCATGATCGCGGCACCATCAACCAACCAGCCAACGGCGCCAACATCCGCCCAGTTGAGCGTTGGGTAGTTGAAGATGGAAGAGTATTTGGCTTTGCCGGTCAGCAACTGATCCACCAGTTCCTCGCGAGAAACACCCAGGGTTTCTGCGGCGGAATAGAGGTAGAGGCCGTGACCACCTTCGTCCTGAATCTTGGCAAGCAAGATGGCTTTGCGCTTCAAAGACGGAGCCCGTGTCACCCAGTTTCCTTCTGGCAACATGCCGACCACTTCTGAGTGCGCATGCTGAGAGATCTGCCGGACCAACGTTTTGCGATAGGCTGCTGGCATCCAGTCGTTGGGCTCAATCTTCTCTTCACGATCAATGCGAGCTTGAAAAGCAGCAAGCTTCTCTTCGTCCTCAACACCAGCCTCAACTGCCGGGTTGTTCAATGCTTGCGTGTACATAGGTAAGGTCCCTCCCAAGAGCACACCAATGTTCGTTTCCGCTTCAATATGTCACAGAATATCATTCTCACAAGTATTTTCTGTAACATTTAAGGGTGCATTTTAGGACAATTCTAAATTCGCTAATGATTACAAAGGTTGGAACCGTTCAAAAAAAGCAGGTTCAGGAGATGGCAAAGCGCCCTCTGCATTCTTGGCGTTAGAATCAAGCCAGACCTCACCGTGATCTCTCAGGGTGTTGTAGATGCCCGCTGCAAGTTCTCGTGCGACGCTTCCCTCCCACTTATCTGGCAGGGCTTGTAAAGGCAGCTCAGGATCTCTGAGAACCAGTCGCCGGAGGTCATGGATCAGAATGATGCGGATGATCAGAGCTGTTTCTGGTGCAATAGGAGCACGGCTTCCACACTCAAGAAGTGCTTGCAAGCCGCTGTAATTCTCAATGAACTCGCGGTATCCCTGCTGCAAGCTCTCCAGGTTCCAGGCTTGCCGGGCAAGCTGCACGGCTTTGTCAGAAGGTGCCTTGGATTGCATAAACACGACCTTCTCTGAGGATTTGGGCAATTGCTGGCCGATGTCCGGTTTAATCAACACGTTCGGCGCGATCACGCCAAAGCCCTGATCTGTCAGGCGTTCCCGGCGTTCAGCCCGTCCCTCCCCTTCACTCAGAATTGCCGTGATCCAGTTGCCATTCCCGTTCGCCGGACCGCGGGCATAAATGCGCGGCGTTGCCTGATCAAAAGCCTCGCGGCCCATTTTGGTAAGGCGATAGAACGAGTTGCGACCGATGCGTGTGCGCTCCAGCCAGCCATCACTGGCCAGACGAGACATGGCGGTGCGGACCACTCCGGAGTTGATCCCAACCATCTGCATGATCTCGGTGATGTTTCCCATCCAGAGCTCGCCACCACGCGGAGCAACGCAGTCTCCAAAGATCGAGATGATCATGGACCATGAGCGGATTGGCTTTTGCGCGTGAAAGCGATCAATGAGCTTTTGTTGTTCCGTTTCGAGAATGCTCACGTTCACACGCCTTTTGAAGTTCAGAAGCTGCATATTTGTAAGGGGTCAATGCGCTTTTGTGCAAGTTTCTGTTTGAAAAGAGCAATAATGAGCAAGGCAAAGAAAAAGCCGGAGGCGTGTACCTCCGGCTTTAATTCATCTACTCAACAAGACCAGCTTATTTTGCAGTTGCGTCAGTGATGCGACCAGCCAGTTTAGGCTCGTATGCACCGCCCTGCGCTTTCAGGAAGTCAGCAAGTACGAACTCAAGGCCTGGGCCGTAGTCGTATGCGTTTTTACCTTCTGCTGCAAAGATCTTGTAGCCGTCACCACCGTTACGAACGTAGTTGTTGGTTGCAAGCTTGTAGACTTTGTCTGCTTCAATTGCAGAACCGTCTTCCAAGGTTACTTCAACAACACGCTCACCAGCAGGCTTGGATGCATCGAAGGTGAACTTCAGACCAGCAACCTGTGGGAAGCGTCCGCCGCCTTCTTCGATCTTGGACAGACCGTTTTCCAGAGCAGTTTTGATGAACTTACCCTGAAGCTCGAAGGTCGCCAGGGTGTTCTGGAAAGGAAGAACTGCCAGAGCTTCGCCCATGGTTACTTCGCCAGCGTCGATAGAAGCACGCAGACCACCACCGTTGGTGATTGCGATTTCAACGCCTTTGTCTTTGGTTGCTGCAATCATAGCGTCAGCTACGAGAGCACCCATTTCACACTCACGTGCGCGGCAAGACTTGCGGTCACCATCTACTGGCGCTGCAGTTGCGCCGATAACTTCGGTGCGAATTTCGTCAAGCGGACCAGCAAGTTCTGCGATACGTGCTTTGGTTACTTCGTTTTCAGCAACCTTCGCGTCCATGATGATTGGCTCGCCAACAGCTTCAATCACGTCGCCGTTGTCGTCAAACTTCACGTTCAGCTCACCAAGGAACTTGCCGTAAGCGTATGCAGATACGATCGCAGCTTTCTTACCGTTTGGAGCTTCAACCCAAGTTGGGTATGGGCCTTCAGCACGGTCAGACGTGTTGGACAGATACGTGTTGGTGTGGCCGCCAACAATCACATCAATACCGTCTACAGCAGCAGCGATTTTTTTATCAACGTCGTAACCGGAGTGAGACAGAACGATGATCTTGTCCACACCCTGCGCCTGAAGCTCAGCAACGTGTTTGTTAGCTGCTTCGATTGGGTCGTAGAATGTAACATGATCGCCAGGGCTGGACAGCTCATGAGTGTCATCTGGCGTCAGGCCGATGAAACCGATTTTTTCGCCGTCACGCTCAACGATGGAGGTAGGCTTCAGAACGCCAATCAACTTGCCTTCTTTGGAGAAGTCAGCGTTTGCAAGAAGAACCGGGAAGTTCACGATATCCATGAAGCCACGCAGAACTTCCGGACCATCATCAAACTCATGGTTGCCGACGGTCATTGCGTCGTAACCAAGAGTGTTCATGAACTCAGCAGCAGCCTTACCTTTGTAGTAAGTGTAGAACAGAGAACCCTGGAACTGGTCACCACCATCCACGAGGATAGAGTTTTTAGCAGCCGCACGGCGCTCTTTGATTGCTGTTTCCAAACGGGCAGTGCCACCCAAACACTTGCCTTTTGCATCATCCTTTGCGGAACAATTCGAGTCGTACTTGTTGATTGGCTCAATGCGGGAATGGAAATCATTCGTATGCAAAATGGTCAGATCAAATTCTGCCATAGCCGGCGCGGAAACGCCAAAAGACAACAAAAGCGCAGTTGCGCCCAAGAGATGCTTTTTCATAGGTCTTGCCTTTATTCAATTGCCCCAAGCAATTTAACGAGACGGCTACGCGAGAATCTCTATATCCGCGCAAACCTCCCAAGAACACGCTCGGTACAATTGCCCATAACTGTGACAGGCACAAGACTAAAGGAGATATATTTCGCCATCTAACTGAAAAAAAATTCAGAGCCTGACTTTTTAATCGCGAGCCTTATTCGTACCTATTACAAGGGGTAGGATTGTTGAGAATCCTTATAATATATCAACTTGTTGGCTCAATAAATCAGAGGTAGAAAACACCCGAATTTGGTAAAATTTATCGAAAAAAACCTTAGATTCTCGAAATATTTATCCCCAAATGCTCAATGCAGAATACGTGAATTTTCTAGGTCAGTGATATCAGATTCAGAGAACTCTTCCTCAACCGCGGGTACGGAATAATGACCACTCAACCACTTGTTGAGATCCACCTGTTTACACCTGTCTGAGCAAAACGGCTTTGTTGCCTCTTGCGCTGGTTTCTCGCAGATCGGGCATTTTACTGATGGCTTCTTCATCATCTCTCTCAACTGCTAGTTTTGATCTTCGCAGATAAGGCTGTTCGCTTATCCGGCTCAGCAGAGCATCTGCCAGTGCCTCTAGCCAGAAATCTACAGGACATCAAGAGATAAAATCAGATCATTTTGATGGTTTTGTCGAATTTGGAGTAACGGTGCGTCAGCCCCCCCTTCACAACTGCAAATTATCTCCTAAATTTAAGGCGTTAAACAGTTTATGTGCAAACAACTTTGCAGTAATTAGAGTTCAGACTAAGATTAGCCATAGGCAGGCACTTTTGAACATGTTCGTATCCTTATCCGAACACCAGAACCACCTTTCAGGGATACACTCTGAGTTCTGCATGGATTTGAAAGTATCTCGCGAACACCGGGGAAGCGTATAATGAACAATGAAGTTTCTTGGATCCTGACAGCGCACCTGGCCACCGCAGAACCAAAAGTCTTTGAAGGGCTGATGGTGGAGATGGTGAAAGCAGTCCAGCAAATGCAGGGTGATACCACAGCTTATGTCTGGTACCTGAGCGAAGACGGGCAATCCTGCGAGATTTTTACGAGCTTCAAGGACAGCAACTCAGCAATGTTGCACCTGACGTGGTTCTCCAACACCTATGCCAAGCAGTTTATGGACACATTGCACCCAACAGGCATGACGGTTTATGGCAAACCAACTCAGGAGCTGCGCAATGCACTTGCGAGCCTGTCACCACGATATGTGCAAACTGTGGGTGGGTTTGCGCGTTAGCTTTCTCCTGCCTATGCAGCAGGTACAGCGTCTTCGTCCCATGTTTTTTGAGTTGGATAGCCAGCTGACTGTAAGAGGCTTGCGGTCTCCAGCAGAGGCAAACCGACAACGCTTGGGTATGATCCAATCACACGCGCAATGAACGCGCCAGCAAGGCCCTGAATAGCGTAGCCGCCTGCTTTACCACGCCACTCCCCTGAGGCGAGGTACTTTTCTGTGTCATGAGAAGACAGACGACGGAAACGTACGCGGGTTTCAACCAGTTTTGTGCGAACCACGCCATCAGGCATGTTCACGCAAACGCCGGTGTAAACCTTGTGCATGCGACCGGAAAGCAGTTGAAGGCAGACGCTGGCCTGCTCCTTACTCTCGGCCTTCGGCAGGATGCGGCGTCCTACTGCAACAACTGTGTCAGACCCCAGGATGATGGAATGCGCTTTTTCGTCATCCCGGTCGATCAGAACACGTGCAGCGGCTGCTTTGCCGCGTGCAAGTCTTTGAGCCAGCGCGCGCGGGCTTTCCCCACGCACAGGCGTCTCATCAATGTCTGCAGGCAGGAGGAATTCCGGTTCTATACCAATCTGCTGAAGCAACGCCAGACGACGTGGTGACCCGGAGGCCAATACTAACGGCAGTTCTTTGGTCATATGCCAGTTCCCCGATGAATTACAGACCAGAGCTCAACTAAGGCAGGCTCATCATGAACCCGCGCTCAGTGGATCGCTTATTTGTAGCGATAGGTGATACGACCCTTTGTCAGGTCATATGGTGTCATTTCCACGAGCACTTTATCGCCAGCCAGAACGCGAATACGGTTTTTACGCATACGACCAGCAGTGTGAGCGATAATTTCGTGATCGTTTTCAAGTTTCACACGAAAAGTCGCATTAGGAAGGAGTTCGACGACGACGCCTGGAAACTCCAGCATTTCTTCTTTAGCCATTAGGATTCCTGATTAGTTAAATGGAATTTTCGCGGAACCTACCGGATAACTCGCCAAAAGTGAACAGGCTACCTCCATTTCTTGGAGGGCAGTTTGACGAGTTTTACCGCTTATTCCTTGTTTTGGGGTGGAAAACACATGCAAAGGCCACGCGTAGAGTATTTTCAGCAGCTTATTGCATACGTTGTTCTATCTTTCTCTTAAGCGTATCACGCACCGCTCTGTACGCATCCATGATCTGTGAACGGCTTCCTGTTGCCACTGTCGGGTCAATCGTCGGCCAGTACTCAACATCAACGTGCTGTGCGCGTGTCAGCTCCAATGCCATGTGGTGGGCCTCCGGAGCAAGCGTCACAATGAGGTCGAACCCGTCTTCGGCCAGATCCTCAAATGTTTTTGGATGGTGATTGCTCAGGTCCATCCCAAGCTCATCCATAACAGAGTCGACAAACGGATCACGTTCGCCTGCAAAGACGCCACAGGAGCGCGTGTAGACCTGTTTGGGGTAGAGCAGTTGGGTCAAGCCCTCTGCCATCGGAGAGCGTACGGCGTTCATTCTGCAGATAAACAGGATGGAACTTGGCCGTGACATAAACTCGGCCATACTTACCCCCGGTGCTGCAAGGCGCAAATGAGCGTAAACAGTCGTCGGGCGGTTTGATGGTCGATGGTGATTTTCCCTTTCAGGCGCTCTTCCAATATGCAGGCGCCGTCGTCGTGTAGTCCACGACGCCCCATATCGATTGCTTCGATCTGCTTTGGTGAGGCACTGCGAATTGCATCGTAGTAGCTCTCACAGATCATGAAGTAGTCTTTAATGATCTTCCTGAAAGGGGTGAGCGAGAGGATGTGGGTTGCGATTTCGCTGCCCATTTCATCCCGAACTCCCAGCACAAGCTTACGCTTGATCATAGCTAGGTCCAACCGGTACGGGCCCTGATCGGGCCCGACCGGAGAAAACATGTTTTCCTCTACCAGATCAAAGATCGCAATTTTTCGCTCCCGCTCGACGTCTTTGTCGGCGCGCACAATAGAATCCGGATCAAGGACCACCTCAAAAAGGCGTTCTATCCCTTGTTGTCTCTGTTCTTCGTTTACAGGGACTTCCTTATTCATCAAGCGATCTTTTCCGTCCTGGATCAATTAACTAGTGGTTTAAGCGAATAGAGACTGAACGTCCATGCGCCTGCAGACCTTCCACTTCTGCCAGTGTGACGGCCGCAGGGCCGATCTGTGCGAGATTTTCCGGGTTACAGCGCAGAAGCGAAGTTCTCTTTACGAACTCCAGCGTAGACAGACCAGAGGAGAAGCGCGCCGAGCGAGCCGTCGGCAGCACATGGTTTGAACCGCCGACATAATCGCCGATCGCTTCTGGTGTGTAACGTCCAACAAAAACTGCGCCAGCATTTCTCATTTTTGGCAGCAGTGCATCAGGGTCCTCAACACACAGCTCAAGATGTTCTGGCGCAAAACGGTTGGAGAGCATCATTGCATCATCTAAATTGTCAACGGTGATGATCGCTCCGAAGTCATTCCAACTCTGACGCGCAACGTCTGCACGTGGCAGCGTGGTGAGCTGACGCTCCACAGCCTCCTCTACAGCTGCTGCCAGTTCTTCGCAGTCCGTGATGAGAATGGACTGCGCAACCGGATCATGCTCTGCCTGAGAGAGCAGATCGACAGCAACCCAGTCCGGGTTGTTATCTTTATCAGCCACGACGAGGATTTCGGATGGGCCAGCGATCATATCGATACCGACAGTTCCGAATACACGGCGCTTTGCCGCTGAAACGTACGCATTGCCCGGACCAACAATCTTGGAGACCGGTGCAATTGTTTCTGTGCCATATGCCAGCGCCCCAACAGCCTGAGCGCCGCCTACGCGGTAGATCTCTGAAACACCAGACATCTTAGCTGCTGCCAAAACGAGTGGGTTGAGCACGTCATCAGGGCTTGGAACCACCATTACGATGCGCTCAACGCCAGCAACCTTTGCAGGCACGACATTCATCAGCACAGAGGATGGATAGCTGGCAAGACCGCCAGGGACATACACACCAACAGCTTCCACTGCAGTCCAGATGGCGCCCAACTCTACGCCGATGGCATCTTTGTAAGTGTAGCTTTCTGGCAGCTGCTTTTGATGGTGGGAACGAATACGATCGTGGGCAAGCTGCAAGGCTTCCAGTGTTTCAGCAGGGATTTGAGCAACAGCTGCCTCTATCTCCGCTTCAGTTACTTTCAGCTCGTCCATAGATTTGGCCGACATACGGTCAAATTTGTTGGTGTATTCGAGCACAGCTGCATCACCGCGCATTTCGACATCCCGCAGAATGTCGCGCACGATATGATCCACATCCTCTGAAGTTTCCCGCTTGCTTCCAAGCAGGGCACGAATTTCTTCTTCGAAACCTTCAGACTTTGAGGAGAGCTTAATCGCCACGTTATCGTTCCCAATTTACTATAGTTCCCGGGACTGTTCTTCCCGAGATGATGTCAGAATTTTCGAAATGCAGTCCAAGCCTTCAGGTTGTATCGGGATTTTACGAAACTATCCCGCGCTTTCCAACTAGCCTTCTAGATCATGTTCAGGTCTGCTTTCAGTTTCCCAAACGGAGCCCAGATCTGCCAGTTGCGCTTCGATGCACTCGATATTTGCTGCAATAGCAGCCCCACCGGAAAACTCAAGCTTCAACTGACCAGCCGGTGCATTTGTCTCTTCAAACAGCACACAGAGCAAAGACAGGACCATGTCTTTGTTTGTTTGGTTGATTTTCTGAGCTTTGACCGCATCCACCCGCGACACAGAAAGAACGGACCGCGCCCGCATTCTTCGTTTCTGGTTGTTTTCGTCTGTTTCCCAAAGGTATCGATTCATTGTCAGCACCAGGCGGCGCTCAGCAGGTAAGTACTTGATATCTGCGAGTTTCAGAACACTGTCCTGCACCATGGAAGAGATGATCTGCAAATCTTCCTGATCCAGCGCCATCAGCTTCATTGGTTTTACCTGTTCCATATTAATCCCTTGCAGATTTCCCTGGCCTCACGCACCGTATATAGCGCGAGACATCCTTACTATTACAACAATTTACAGAAAAACATCTATGAATGAACGCAGCAGATTTCAAGCATGAAGGTGTGATCCAGTTTCTTTGAGAAAATCTCCATGAAAAAACCCGGACTGAAAAACAGACCGGGTTCAAATCATTTGCTTCGGTTTCGTTAGGCCGAGATACGCTCGATCACCGCACCGCAGCGAGACAGCTTCTCTTCCAGCCGCTCAAAGCCGCGATCAAGGTGATAGACACGACTGACCGTCGTTTCACCTTCTGCCGCCAAACCAGCGATGACGAGAGAAACAGATGCGCGAAGGTCTGTTGCCATAACCTGAGCACCGCGCAGGGTTTCAACGCCCTCAACAGAAGCCACCTGCCCGTCCAATGTGATCTTGGCGCCAAGGCGAGCCAGTTCCTGAACGTGCATGAAACGGTTTTCGAAGATGTTCTCAGTAATTTTGCTCACACCCTTGGAGCGGGTCATAAGCGCCATGAACTGCGCCTGCAGATCTGTTGGGAAACCCGGGAACGGCTCAGTGGAAACGTCTACCGGGCTGATGCCAGCACCGTTGCGCTTAATTTTGAGACCCATATTGGTTTCAGTGATTTCTGTTCCGGTCTGACGAAGGACATCCAGTGCACCTTCGAGAAGATCGCCGCGCGCGCCTTCCAGAGTTACTTCACCACCCGTCATTGCCACTGCCATGGCATAGGTCCCGGTTTCGATACGGTCAGGAATAACCGGATGGCGATGTGCGCCCAGGCTGTCTACACCCTGAATATGGATTGTGTCGGTGCCAGCACCTTCAATCTTTGCACCCATGCCAATCAGGCAGTTTGCGAGATCGGTGACTTCTGGTTCCTGAGCGGCGTTTTCGATCACGCTCTCGCCCTTGGCCAGTGTCGCAGCCATCATGACTGTGTGTGTTGCACCTACGGAGATTTTCGGAAAGACAACCCGACCACCCTTCAGGCCGCCCTTGGCATCTGCCTGAACATAGCCGCGATCCATCTCGATATCAGCGCCAAGTGCTTTCAGACCGTCGATGAAGAAGTCAACCGGACGGGTCCCGATTGCACAGCCGCCTGGCAGAGACACACGGGCTGTATGCATACGTGCGAGCAATGGACCGATGACCCAGAAACTTGCACGCATTTTGGACACCAGCTCATATGGAGCTGTTGTATCGACAATGTTGCTGGCATTCAGGTGAATGGTCTGGCCGGTCATTGTATCCTGACCTGCCCGTTTGCCGTCGACCGAATAATCTACACCGTGATTGGAAAGAATCTGGGTGAGAAGTGCGACA
>NZ_LCWX01000228.1:181882-182973 GCF_001431305.1 Pseudovibrio sp. POLY-S9 | reverse complement strand
TCACGCAAGCGGGGCACATTCTCAAGGGTCAACGTATCTTCGCAGAGCAGTGACGCGATCATTAAAGGCAGCGCAGCATTCTTCGCGCCTGAGATCGGAATAACACCATTAAGCTGATTGCCACCAACAATACGAATTTTGTCCATACTTCTATAACCCCAATAAAGCCCGCGGCGGGAAACACAAATTTGAAGAAGAATTGATCGTGTCCACTAACATCAGGGCTGTGGCATAAGCAAGGCAGCGCTTCTGCCTAGTTTCTTCCCCAACGGTTTTCCCCAATAGATCCTGCTGATATTTCGCATTAGCAGGACTTACAAGGACCGCAACATCCTACTCCGCCCAAAACCTGCAGTTTTCGGCGAGATTTCCATATATTTTCAATTTAGCGATAAATGCTAGTTTTTTACTTAACGCCCTCGCGATTGAGCAAAGCGCATGCAGCAATCTCTAGGCTTCGTCAGTGTTCTTCTTAGCAGCCTGTTTTCTGCGACGCAGATTGGCGCGTAAGGCTTCGGCCAAACGATCTGCTTTTGGGTCGTTTTTTGGCTTTGCTACGGACTTTGACTGGCTGCCCGTCGTTTCGGTTTTCTTTGAATCTGTCATGCTCAACAGGTACACGAGGACGGGATTGAAGCCAAGTGCCCTAATATACGACAAGTGCATGGCAATGCTCTCATTTCACTGTGTTATTCAGTTTCCACAGAACTGCCAATAAAACCCCTTGCAGGTTTAAAAGGGTTATGACATAAGCCTCCTCGTTCCGAGGGCGCTGCCTGCGGAGCACTTACCTCGTTGCAAAATACGCTGGTTTGGAAGATACGAGAAGCACTTAAGTGCTTCATATTTATGCGATGCTGCCGTAGCTCAGGGGTAGAGCACTCCCTTGGTAAGGGAGAGGTCGAGAGTTCGAATCTCTCCGGCAGCACCATTCTTCTAACAGCACTGCACAAATTTCGGCGCGCTGCCGTAGCTCAGGGGTAGAGCACTCCCTTGGTAAGGGAGAGGTCGAGAGTTCAAATCTCTCCGGCAGCACCATTCTTCTCTATAATCGATCGTTTCACCGATTAACGTCATGCGCATTGCCTTCT
>NZ_LCWX01000228.1:176373-181780 GCF_001431305.1 Pseudovibrio sp. POLY-S9 | reverse complement strand
TGTTGCGCGTTCTGTGAAATCTGATTTTAAAAAATCACTGAATTTTAGAACAATTTACAACTCTGCCGTGAGCCCTCTCTAACGCGCGGACTTTTCTGAGGGCAAGCAATCGCACTTATCAACGGTAATCCATCGATAATCCAAAGTGGTCGCGAAACAAACAAACTCACCCGAACACATAAATATCAGCTCAATGAAATAAAATTCCACGTTCTTGAGCTGAGCTCTACATGCCTTTGCGGCACTGTGCCTGAGATGCAACGTGCCACAATTCGACCAAATTTCATCTTGGAGTTGGTTTACATGTGACGGGAGTCCTGCGACGTTTCTGTGGTCTTGGGGGCGTATTGGGGTAGTTTTCCAACCAACCGTTTTGCGGATCGGGGAAGAGGGTATGCCTCCCAAGCGCACTTGCATGAGCTCTCGCGCAAGTGTCCGCTGATATTCATTTTGTTGGAGTTTCAGGAGGTAAAAATGGATCAGGCAGTCATCGACGCAGATGTCCCGACAGCAGCACACGGAAAGTTTTCCGAAGCAGAGCTACAGATGCTTCGCTACCAACTTGAGGAAGCAGAGTTCGCCAAACTCATTCGATTGGTATCCAGTCTTCCATCAGAGAAATGGGATCAAGCGATCAAGGCCCTCTCCGCTCTGTAGGCGTCATAGATGATCCACCTTGGGGGCAACTCAGCGCCTCCGAGGAGGTTATTGCATGCCTTATTGCGAAAAAGAAAGCTCAGACCATCGTGGCTGAGTTTGCCTCGCCAATTATGCTGTTTCCGTCCCAGTTCTTTTTGTGTCCGCGGATTTCACGCGGTGCCGGGCCGAAGTAACCTGCTGTTTTCACAAAGTCTCTTGGCTGAAGAATAATCGATGCAATGCGTTGATAGAGCGCTTTGGCAGAAATCGGCTTACACAGCAACTCGTGGATGCCCAGCTTTCTGGCTTCGATAATGCGGCTGCGTTCGGTATGGGCCGTGACCATAATAATCGGGATATAAGCGTACGGATTATTCTGGGTACGGATCATGCGTACCATGTCTGCTCCGTCGAGAATTGGCATAACCCAGTCGAGAATCAGGATATCCGGATTAGCGCGATCCATCGCCTCCAGACCAGATGCTCCGTCTTCCGCTTCGACGATTTTCCGGGCTCCAAAACCTTGAAGCATTGTACGCAGAATTGTGCGCATATAAGCGCTGTCTTCAACCACCAAAAACGATAAGGATGAGAGGTCTATACTCACGCAGTCATGCCCCGGTCACTTGATGTAACCCAATTAAATTAGAACAGAAATTCAGTTATTAGTTACAAGGTGTGGCAGAGAACATAACAAATTGCAAGACTGCCCAATTATAGTTCTATGTCAAAGACTATGTCTGCGATATATATAGGCTGATATGCGTTAGGTGAAAAAATCCTTTGATAAATCCGCAATTCCATGGACCGCGTCAATGTGTCCTTCGACAGGGATAAGGATTATCGCTAAGTTTAGGCTAACTCTAAAGTATCGCCGAATAATACCGCCGCAATATAAGGGGCAAAAAATGGACTACCAAAATATCTTCAATGAGGCGATTGCTTCTTTGAAGGATGAAAAACGGTACCGCGTATTTGCTAATCTCGAACGCATTGCAGGGCGTCACCCACACGCACTGTGGCGTAAAGAAAATCAAAACCTCCGTGAAATCGTCATTTGGTGTTCAAACGACTACCTGGGGATGGGCCAACACCCTAAAGTTATTGATGCCATGACAGAAACCGTTCAGCGCATGGGAGCTGGCGCAGGCGGTACGCGTAACATCTCGGGCACGAACTACCCTCTGGTACAGCTTGAAGAAGAACTCGCAGACCTCCACGGAAAAGAAGGCGCCCTCGTTTTCTCAAGTGGTTTTGTTTCCAACGAAGCGTCCATTTCGACAATTGCAAAGTTGCTTCCTGATTGCCTGATCCTGTCTGACCAGCTGAACCACGCTTCCATGATTGCGGGTGTTCGCGGCGCAGGGACTTCTAAGAAAGTATGGCGTCATAATGACCTTGAGCACCTTGAAGACCTGCTCAAGTCTGCTGGGAACGACCGCGCAAAGCTGATCGTGTTTGAATCCGTGTACTCCATGGATGGCGATATCGCACCGATCGAGCGCATTTGTGACCTTGCCGACAAGTACAATGCGATGACCTATATCGACGAAGTGCATGCTGTTGGCATGTACGGTCCGCGCGGCGCAGGTATTGCTGAACGTGACGCGGTCATGGATCGCATCGACATCATTGAAGGTACACTGGCGAAAGCATTCGGTGTGATGGGCGGTTATATCACTGCTTCTCAGACTATCATTGATGCGGTTCGCTCCTATGCTCCAGGCTTCATCTTTACCACTGCTATTCCACCAGGACTTGCTGCGGCAGCAACAGCTTCCATCAAGCATCTGAAAGAATCCGGTGTAGAGCGCGAAGGTCAGCAGCGTCAGGCACAGCGCACAAAAGATGTACTGAAAGCAGCAGGCCTTCCTGTGATGCCTTCTGACACACACATCATTCCAGTGCTGGTTGCTGATCCTGATCTGTGTAAGCAGGCAACCGATCTGCTGTTGGATAAGCATGGCATCTACATTCAGCCAATCAACTACCCAACAGTTCCACGCGGCACTGAGCGTCTGCGCATCACTCCGGGCCCAGTCCACAACGATGCCCTGATTGATCATCTGCGCGATGCTCTGGTGGATGTATGGCAGACTCTTGAGTTGCCATTCACCGATGCTCCAGCGGAAGAAGATCTGGATGCTGCGCAAGGCCAGGCTGTTTATCAGTTTGCTGGCGGCTAAACGCCACCTCAATTCATTGCAAAAGGCCAGCAAATTTGCTGGCCTTTTTTGTTGCTTACAAAGCTGCATAGAAAAAGGCTTGAAGCGCGTCGCTTACAAGCCTCTCATTTCATATCTCTTATCGCTAAATACAGCTCGTGACGCTGAGGTCCCTACTCAGGAAACCTTGCGTTTAGCAGCTTCTACCGGTGTACTGTTTTCCTGCAAATCACCATCATCCAGTATACGCCATTTCGGCCCTTCCATATCATCATACTGACCAGAGCGGAGGGACCATAAAAACGCTACCAAACCTGCGCCACCAAGAAACAACGCAATCGGAATGAGGTAGATTAAGACTTCCATAGTTCTGTTCAGGCCTCCGGATTAGGCTGAGTAGATGAGCCTGCGAGCATTCTCAGGCGTACAGCGTTGAGCGTCACAATAATGGAAGAACCCGACATAGCCAAGGCTGCAACAAGAGGTGTGACAAAACCTAGCACTGCAAACGGCACTGCAATCAAGTTATAGACAACAGAAATGGCGAGATTTTGGTTCATCACCCAACGCGCTTTCTTCGAGATTGTCAGTGCGCTCATAACGGGCGCAAGGTTATCTCCCAGGAAGACTGCATCTGCTGCTGCCTGACTGACGTGAACTGCTGAAACGGGCGAGATGGATACGTTTGCTGCCGCGAGCGAGGGGGCATCATTGAGGCCATCACCAACCATCAAAACCTTCTTGCCTTGTGCTTTCAGTTTTTCGATATGGTCGATCTTGTTTTGAGGCTTCATAGCAGCTTGCCAACTTTCAACACTAAGCATCTGCGCTGCGTGTTCGACTGCACCTTTATGGTCACCACTGAGAATTTCAATTGTGTAGCCCGCAGTTTTGAGCTTCTGGATCGTTTCAGTTGCCCCTTCCCTCATAAACTGGCCAACGGGAAGCAATTGTGCAAGCTTGTCTCCAGATTGGAAAGCGACAAAGGAAGCATCCGGTTGCTGCGTTTTTGCTTGTTCGAGCTGCTCATCAGAAACACCGCAAAATGCGGGAGAGCCTAGCTTCGCACACATTCCATCGACGACAGCTTCCACCCCTTTGCCCGCACTCTCTTTTGCATCTGGCAGTGCTTGTTGTGCGCCGGTTGCTTTTGCGATGGCCTGAGATAATGGATGTGAAGAAGACAGAGCAAGACGACCCGCCAGCTCTAACTGTTCAGCTGCAAGACCATGCTCCTTTGAGAGCGAAGCTTCTGGCAATGTCAGAGTGCCGGTTTTGTCGAACACAATGGTATCAACTGTCGCCAGACGCTCAATCGCATCACCAGCGTTCAGCAGCACTCGTTCATTAAAGAACAAGCCGCTTGCCACAACCTGAACTGCCGGAATTGCAAGCCCCAAAGCACAAGGGCATGTGATGATGAGTACAGAGATCGCGATGACCAAAGCTGGTTGCCATGCCATACCAAGCATGATCCAGCCCACGAGTGTCAGAAGCGCAGCGGCGTGCACAACGGGCGCGTAAAGCTGTGAGGCGCGATCTGCGATATGAACGTACTTGGAGCGACCTTCCATAGCCGTTTCCAAAAGTCTGTTCACTTCATCAAGCAATGTGCCTTTGGCTGCGGCTGTTACCTCAATCTCCAACACACCGTAGGTGTTCATGGTACCTGCGTAGACAAGGTCCCCTTCCCCAACGGGCTGCAAGAGGGTTTCACCTGTTACCAAACTCTGATCGACTTCTGATGTGCCCGTCGAAATTTTGCCATCGACGGAAATGCGTTCACCGGCTCTGACCAAAACGCGGTCACCGACGGACAACTTTGACAGAGGTACATCGAGTGCACTGCCGTCCTCTTGTATCTTTGCAGCGCTCTCAGCTTTCAAAGTCGCGAGGTTTTCAGCAAAAGAACGCGTTTTTCTGCGCATGAGATGATCGCAATAACGCCCGACAAGCAGGAAGAACAGCAGCATCACCGCGCTATCAAAGTAAGCGTGTTCGGCTTCCTGAACAGTTTGCCACATGGACAGACCAGTTGCGAGCAACACACCGATCGTGATCGGCACGTCCATGTTCAAACGGCCTGTTTTCACTGCCATATAGGCACTGCGGAAGAAAATGCGGCCAGAGTAAACGACGGTTGGCAGTGCGATTAGTGCGGAAATCCAATGGAAGAAAGACCGGGTCTCAGGATCAATGTCGGATGCGTTACCAGACCAAATTGAGATGGACAACAGCATGATATTCATTGCTGCAAAGCCAGAGACGGCCAGTGCGCGCAAGATCTCTTTGCCCACAGCATCGCCGCGGGATTTTACCTGAGCAGGATCAAAAGGATACGCTTTATAGCCCAGCCTTTGGAGAAGATCGACAATAGGAGATGGATTGGTCTTCTCTCCATCCCAGTCCACTGAAAGACGGTGGGATGACAGGTTTACGCGTGCTTTTTCTACACCATCCAATTTCTGGAGGCCACGCTCGATTTCGTACATACATGCAGCACACGTAATACCGTCAACGGCAAGGTCCATATGAGCCTTACCGTCATCGGTATTTGTTACGAATGCAGCCCAATCCCTTTCAGGCGCAGACATGCTATTACC
>NZ_LCWX01000228.1:141508-176272 GCF_001431305.1 Pseudovibrio sp. POLY-S9 | reverse complement strand
GCCTTACTCAGCGAAGAAAATCTTGTTTTTGGAACGGAAGATCGGAAGTGTTTTGTCACTTCGATCCGCGATTTCTACGACCACGTTCCAGTTGCCCGCACCAATGCCAGATGCATTGGCTACATATTCACCCGCGGAGCGCTCAGACAGAACAAGATCCTGATCAGCTGCGGTGATTGTTGGGCGGTGCAGTTTAACGGTGACCATTTCGCCAGTGATTGGAGCACCAGCTTTGTCTTTAGCCAGAACGCGAATATGGGCAGAGCCATCACCGTTGCGTTCAATGGAAGCATTTACGCTCCAGTTCAGAGCGGCCTGAGCATTCGCCTTGGCGATTTCTTTGTTGTATCGCTGGCTTACCTTGTAGGAGCTATCGACTTCCAGTCCTGGGAAGGTGTCGAGCGCAATATAGATCATAACAGCATTCATAGCGGCGATAGCACCGAAGAACGCGATAAGGCTGAACAGAACCATGCGGCCGGTAATCTGCCGTGGCTTGCGTGGAGACTTGTGGTCTACAGCCATTGTCATATCCTAGCTCCTTTTGGCGGCTCATAAGATGGGGGGTGAGCTTCGCCTTTTGATTGTTAAAGTGATAAGGGGCGTACCCCTTATCACGCAAGTTTAATTAGGTGCTTTTACAGCCTGTGACGACTATTTGCCGGGTGCCCGGAAGAAGTCGCTGATCACTGTTGTTTCACCCGTCTCTGTGTCCACCAGCTTAAAGCTCATAGGCAGAGAGCTTGGCATTTCAACGCCAGCTGGAGAGAACACCAGTGCTCGTACAGAACGGGTCGTATCAGCATCTACCGACAAGCTCAGCTGAGTATCCTTTGTCACGTCAGCCGCATTCTTGTGAATGCCCACAACCTCAAAGGTAGCCCCTGTAGGCATATCCTCAACGCTAAGCGTGAAAGATTGCTCGTTGTTGTGTTTGTTCAGCAGACGGAGTGAGTAGCCGTTTCTGAAGGACCCGTCACTTTGTTTAACATACAGTGGGTTCCGGTCATGAACGACAGACAAACTCGTCATGGAGCGATTGAGCTGGGCGTACAGCATCCCACCTGCAATCAACGCAATGATTGCTGTATAGACTACAGTACGAGGACGGATCAGACGGTAAACTGCTGTCTCACCTTTCTCACGACGCTCAATGTTATCGTCCGTGTCATATGCGATCAGACCCGTTGGCTTTCCAACCTTGGTCATGATTGAGTCACACGCATCAATACACAGACCACACTGGATGCAATCGAGCTGCGCGCCTTTACGAATGTCGACACCAGTCGGACATGCATAGAAACACTGATTACAGTCGATACAATCACCAGCTGGCAAGCCTTCTGCGATGCGCTTTTTGCTCTCTTTCAAGTGACCACGAGGTTCACCACGGTCGTAGCGATACGTCACATTGAGCGCATGCTCATCCGTAAGAGCTGCCTGAATACGTGGCCAAGGACACATATACACACAGACCTGCTCACGCATGTGACCAGCCAGCGAATAGGTGGTGAACGTCAGGATGCCGATCCAGACATAAGCAGAAAATGCAGCCTGACCGGTTGCCAGATCATACACAAGGGTTGGAGCATCCGCGAAGTAAAGAACCCACGCCCCACCAGTCCACCAGGCAATCATCAGCCAGAGGAAGTGCTTCGTTCCCTTTTTGAGAATCTTTTCTGCATTCCAGGGCTGTTTGTCCAGCGTAATCCTTTTGCGGCGATCGCCTTCAATCACGCTTTCTACGCGGAAGAACAGGTCTGTCCAAACTGTCTGCGGGCAAAGATAACCGCACCAGAGACGACCCGCGATAGCATTCATCAAGAACAGACCAACAGCTGCAATGATGAGCAATCCGGCGAGGTAATAGACTTCCTGTGGCCAGATTTCGAGAAAGAAGAAATAACCTCTTTTTCTCTCAAAATCGACGAGAACAGCCTGATCAGGGAGCAAAGGCCCTCTGTCCCAACGGATGAAGGGAGTAAAGTAATAAATTCCAAGGGTAATAAAAAGGATTGCCCATTTGATTTTCCGAAAACGGCCATTTACCTCCATAGGGTAAACTTTAGCCGCTGACGCGAACCAGGCTTCGTCCTCTTCTTTATCGATGGGTTCAACTTGGCTAGACATAATGTCTTCCTCAGTTGGCGATGTGCTTTGTGCAAGTGAAGCGAGGGCACTTACGCGTCCTCGCTTGTGTCGTCATCTCAAAAATATTCAGAGATCTTATTGACCGCCACCGAGTGAGTGAACGTACACAGCCAGTGATTTAACTGTGGTTTCACCCAGACGATCGATCCATGCAGGCATCACACCGTGACGTGGTGCATTCACCTGCGCGATGATGTCTTCTACGGACTTGCCATAGAGATAGGTTGGTGCTGTCAGGTTCGGAGAACCTGTTTCCAGATCACCCTTAGCGTTTTCCATATGACAGGCAGCACAGTTCTCTTCATAGATCACTTTGCCTGCTTCCAGATCAACGCCTTCTTGTGTTGGAAGACCTGCTATAGAACCAACATAGTTCGCAACCTGAACAATCTCTTCTTTTTCAAGTAGCTCATCACGGCCGAATGCAGGCATTTCCGCATACCGGGTTTCGTCATGTTCTGAACGAACACCATAAGAGATCGTGGTTGAGAGGGTGTCCAAGTCACCACCCCAGATCCAGCTGTCGTCCTGAAGGTTAGGATAGCCTTCAAAGCCTGTCGCACCAGTTCCATGACAAGGTGCGCAGTTGTCACCGAATGCCACTTCACCCTGAGCCATAGCAAACTCGAGCAGTTCCGGAGTATCACGAATTTCTTCGAGAGATGCTTCGAGAAGCATCTTGCCGGTTTCTGCGCGCTCTGCAGCCGCTACATCAAAGTTCTCCGTTGCAACCGCACGCTGGCTGTAGTTCAGAAGACCTTTTGTATAGCCGTTGACCAATGGCCAACTTGGCATGAGGATCCAGTAGATTACGGACCATACGATGGTGCCGTAGAACATATAGAGCCACCACTTAGGGAGCGGATGATTGAGTTCCTTCAGGCCATCCCATTCGTGACCAGTGGTTTCGACACCCGTTACCTGGTCGATTTCCTTTTTGTGCTCAGCCATTAATCGTCCTCCCGCAGCGGGATCTGTGAAGCATCGTTAAAGCGCTCCCCATTGCTTGGCCAGCAAGCGTAAAGAACTACGCCTGCAAAGATTGCCATGAAATAGAGCAGGCCACCAGTTTGCGCGAAGTGTGCAAGAGCGGTGTAAGTCGCGTCCATCATCTTCTCCTTAGCGCAAGTTGGCTTTTTCGTCGTAGAGGCTAAAGTCTACGAGTGTGCCAAGCATCTGCAGATAAGCCACAAGTGCATCCATCTCAGTCACTTCTTTGGCGTTGCCGTCAAAGTCGCGGATGAGAACATCTGGGTAACGCTCTTCGAACACTTCCGCTGCATCACTATCAGGCTCGGCCTGAGCGAGGAGATCCACTTTTGCGTTTGCAATCTGTTCCTCGGAATAAGGAACACCGTACAATGCATTCACTTTCAGATGGTTCTCGATCTCGATTGTAGAGAGCTTGGCATCCATCAGGAATGGGTAGCCAGGCATCACTGAGGTCGGAGACACTGAGCGTGGGTTGATCAGGTGATCACGCTGCCACTCATCAGAGTACTTGCCGCCTACACGAGCGAGGTCAGGACCAGTACGCTTAGAACCCCATTGGAATGGACGATCGTACATGGATTCCGCTGCCAGCGAGTAGTTGCCGTAGCGCTCCAACTCGTCGCGCATTGGACGGATCTGCTGTGAGTGACATGCATAACAGCCTTCACGCACATAGATGTTACGTCCAACAAGCTCAAGCGGAGTGTAAGGGCGCATGCCCTCAGTTTTCTCAATCGTGCTTTTCAGGTAAAAAAGAGGCACGATTTCCACGAGACCGCCGATTGAGATCATGATGATGATGCCAACAATCAGGATCAGCGAGTTTTTCTCGAAGATTTGGTGTTTTTTCCAAGCAGACATTCGTGATCTCCCGATTATTCCGCTGGCGTCAGAGCAGGTTGACCTGCACCTTCGCTCTCAACTGCTTCACCGGCACGAACTGTCATGACGAGGTTGTAAACCATGACGAGAGCACCTGCGAGGAAGAGCAGACCGCCGAATGCACGCATGACATAGAACGGGTACATCGCATCAACTGTTTCGATGAAGGAGTACTCAAGGAAGCCGAGGCTGTCGTAAGCACGCCACATCAGACCCTGCATAATGCCGGATACCCACATTGAACAGATATAGAACACGATGCCAAGTGTAGAGACCCAGAAGTGCCAGTTAACCAAGCGCAAAGAGTACAATGACTTATTGTAAAGCCAAGGAACCAGGCAATACAGAGCACCGAAGGAGATGTAACCAACCCAGCCGAGTGCGCCAGCGTGTACGTGACCAATCGTCCAGTCAGTGTAGTGTGACAGACCGTTCACAGCACGGATGGACATCAGAGGTCCTTCGAAGGTCGCCATGCCGTAGAATGCAACGGAAACAACCATCATACGCAGAACAGGATCTGTCCGCAGTTTGTCCCAAGCACCTGACAGAGTCATCAGACCGTTGATCATACCACCCCAGGAAGGCATCCAAAGGATGATGGAGAAGGTCATACCGAGCGTGCCCGCCCACTGAGGCAGAGACGTGTAGTGCAAGTGGTGAGGACCAGCCCAGATGTATAGGAAAATCAGAGCCCAAAAGTGCACGATTGACAGACGGTAAGAATACACCGGACGCTCAGCACGCTTTGGAATAAAGTAATACATGATTGCCAAGAAGCCAGCAGTCAGGAAGAAGCCAACAGCGTTATGGCCATACCACCACTGCACCATCGCATCTTGAACGCCGCCCCAAACAATATAGGATTTAGTGGAGTAGATGCTGACAGGAATAGACGCGTTGTTGAACAAATGCAGAACTGCAATTGTCACGATAAACGCGAGGTAGAACCAGTTCGCTACGTAAATGTGAGCTTCTTTGCGACGCCAGATTGGCCCCAAGAATGTCAACAGGTAGGCCACCCAGACAATAGTCAGCAGCAAATCTGCGTACCATTCTGGTTCGGCGTATTCTTTACTCTGTGTAACACCAAGCAGGTAACCTGTACCCGCAACAACGATGAACAGATTATAACCCAGAACAACAAACCAAGGCGAAATCGTACCCATCAGACGGGCCTGACACGTGCGCTGCACAACGTAGAACGATGTTGCAATCAACACGTTTCCGCCAAATGCGAAAATCACGGCTGAAGTATGGAGAGGACGGAGACGCCCAAAATTGGTCCAAGGCAGATCAAAGTTCAACGCTGGGAATGCCAACTGCGAAGCGATAATCACGCCGACGGAAAAGCCTGCGATACCCCAAAAAACAGAAGCCCAAGTCGCAAATTTTACGGGCCCCATATTATAGTTCGGTTTGCCGTTAATCTCTAACGGTGCCGGACTGTTGTTTCCGTCGAAGTATCGGCGAAAAATAAAGAAGATACCCGCCAGTGATGCTAATGCAATCAAAGCGGTATGAAATGCCAAGACCTGATCCCAGGTTTTCCCTGCAATGATCAGACAGAAAATCGCTGCTACCAAAAGAAGTACGGTGTAACCGCCTTCTTCAAGTGACAGATATCTGACTTTCCGCTCACCCATGATGTTCGCCCCATATAAAGTAAACAAGTTCGTCCAGATAGGACTACCTGAGCGTAGTTCTATGGGTGGCAAATTGCCCCGCCCTTGATACATGTCAAAAAGAACTCGAACAAAAAAAATAAAATTACTCTAATTCGCAACTACACCCCCCATTATTGGGTTTTCGTCATATATTACATGAATTTAGGGTAAGATGCGTTGTTTTGGCGCAGCTTGAAGCGAGTTTCACTGGTTCCTGAGAAAGTTAGCGTAATTTGATAGGTGAAGCGGAGGCGGCACGCATACATAGAATCATGATTAGCTAGATAAGTTCTCAATTCCATACCGCAGCGCACCAAACTCTCGCAGCGAAATTTGACCTAGGTCGCAACCGAATTTTCCGTGGGATCTGTTTTTTGCGCGGAGATTGGCCCCAGTACGTATCTGGTCACAACTGGCATGAATGCTAAAAGTCCCATAAAGCGAGCTAACTGGTGGGTGGCAACGAACACCGGATCAATGTCCAGCAGGATCGATATAAGAAGCATTGCTTCCATGCCTCCGGGAGCAAAGGCCAGAAAAACCTTATCGAATGAGACGTCCAGAGCCCAAGACGTCACCAGCGCCCCTGTTAGCGCAACTGACAGACTGATCGCAAACACCACAAGAGACGTGCCAAGCATGGGCTTTAGGGTACTGAGTTCCATCTTCCCAATATAGAGGCCTACATTGGTTCCCATGATTACGTAGCAAGGTATGGCAAGCCAAGCAGGCAAGTTAAACTCTAAAATCCCCGTTGAGTTAAGGGCAGCACTGGCAAAGAATGCCCCGGTGAGCAGTCCAGCAGGTGCCTTCAGCCTTAAGGCCAGCACTGCAAAGGTCGCGCAGACCAGAAGAGCAGCTATGAGTTCAACTGCAACCGCTGGACTGAACGCCACTTCGGCATCTTTAGTTATAACGTCGGCTGCCCCAATTGAATCGACCATATTTGTGACAATCAAAGGCAGAACAGCAATCAAAAGGAAGAGGCGCACAAGCTGGACAATCATAATTCGGTCCATGGGCGCTCCCCTCTCCAAGGCGAGCGCAGCCGTCATTCCCAGTGCACCCGGCAAACCTGCGAAGAATGCCTCATCCCTACCCCATTTGCATTTTTTGTAAGCGTAAAGGTAGACCGTTGTGGTGATGCCGCCGACAACAGCACCCAGTGCTAACATCGACAAAGGCCACAAAGAGGCCCCCTCCCAGAAATCTGGAGAGACTGCAGTCCCCATTGCAGCGCCGATAAATATGGAATTTGTGGAGGTTAGATGCTTGGGAAATGTGAAATCCTGATTAGCGATCAAAGGTAGAGAAAGAGATTTCGCCAGAACCAAGACAACCATAGGCCCTGCCAGAAAACCAGCAGGAAGAGAAAGCAGTTCAAAGACAGCAGCTCCTACCCCTCCAAGCGCAAGAACTCCACTTAAACTCAGAATGTCTTTTCCGCTCACGGCTTTACCTCCTCATGTCGTCACGACACAAGAAGTACAAATCGCAATTCATATGATCAATCTTGATAGAACCAATCAATATATATTTTCGTTCAGAGAGTTTAGAACTGTTCGCAAACAGCCACGAATTGCTTGAAGGGACTTGAGTTTTTTAAAAACTCAGTGTTGTTGATAGGGATCAAAGTTCAACTAGTCCATTTGCGTATGGTAGCGTCATGACCGATCTAGAGCAAAAATATGCGTCCTTGAACGTACCCCGTTATACCTCCTATCCAACAGCTCCTCACTTCAGTGAAGCTGTGACACCGTCTCTCTATGGTGACTGGCTGGAGAGTATTCCTCATGACACTCCTCTGTCGCTTTATCTGCATGTGCCGTTTTGTCAGGAAATGTGCCATTACTGCGGATGTAACACCAAGGCGACACGCAAGATGGCGCCGGTGCTTGCGTATGTGGAGTTGATGCTCAAAGAGATTGACCTTGTGCTGAAGCGCCTTGGTACAGGCCGTCTGGTGCACCACATCCATTGGGGTGGCGGCACACCAAGCCTCGTTCCGCGCGAAGCATTTCTGAAGATTGTCGAAAAGCTGAAGAACAACTTCGTTTTCTCTGAGGACATTGAGCACGCAATTGAGCTCGACCCGAGAACCGTTGGTGATTACCTGGCCGAGACACTGAAGATGGCTGGTATCACACGCACCAGCCTGGGCGTTCAGGACTTTGATGAAGACGTTCAAAAACAGATTGGCCGCATTCAGCCCTACAAAACAGTGATGAAGGCTGTCACTGCTCTTCGTAATGCTGGACTGAACGATATCAACTTTGACTTGATGTACGGATTACCGGGACAATCTGAGCAGACAATTCGCGAGACAGTTGAGTACACCAAAGAACTTGCGCCGGGCCGTGTTGCTCTGTTCGGTTACGCGCATGTGCCTTGGTTCAAGAAACACCAGCAGTTGATTAAGGAAGAAAACCTGCCGGGCGCAAACGAGCGTATCCGCCTGTCAGACGTTTCTCGCGATGCACTTGTCGATGCCGGTTATGAAGTGATCGGTCTTGACCACTTTGCTCTACCAACTGACGAGATGGCAATTGCCCTGAAAGAAGGCCGCCTACGCCGGAACTTCCAAGGTTACACGACAGATGCAGCTGACACTCTGATCGGCTTTGGTTGCAGCTCCATCGGCTTCTTGCCACAGGGCTATGTGCAAACGACACCATCGGCTCGTGAATGGGAGCGCATGGTTGTCGATGACGTGCTGCCGATCAAAAAAGGCATTGCCGTTGACAAAGTTGATCTGTGCCGCGCTGAAATCATCATGCAGCTGATGACCTACTATGAGGTCGATTACGCTGTGACTGCAGAAAAGCACGGATTGCCAGTCAGTGAGTTTGACAGCATTCCAGCTGATATGCAGGAAATGATCGATGATGGCGTTGCGACCCTAGAGGGAACGGTTGTTACAGTGACAGATGCAGGCCGACGCTATGTTCGCGTGGTGGCAGCGGCGTTTGATACTTACCTTGCAACTCAGCAAGCACGGCACTCTGTTGCGGTATAATCGCGACCTGATCCAATGATGAAAGAAGCGGCCTTTATGGGCCGCTTTTCTTTTGTCCGGACAACAAAAAAGGCGCTGAGTTTTCAGCGCCTGTTTCATTCATGTACTATGGATGCCTTAGTCGGGCATCTTTGATCTTACAGCGAGCTTCTTAGTGCATACCGGTCAGCTGACAGATGCCGCAGATGTTGGTGATGTGGATGCTGTCCTGCTTTTCAACCTTGATCAGACCACGACGCTTCAACTGAGAAATCACGCGGCTTACGGTTTCAATGGTCAGACCGAGATAGTCGGCAATTTCCTGACGAGTCATGGACAGTGCAACAGTCTTGGTATCTGGTCGACCTTCTTCATTTGGGCCAGAACAGCCGTGTCCACCACGGTTTGGCACCAAGCTCATCAGGAAGGTAGAAACGCGCTCCAGTGCGGATTTACGGCCCAGCAGAACTGTATGCTCGTGAAGGATCTCCATCTGGGAGAGCAAGCAACGATTTACATAGTGCTGCATCATCGGAGATGTAGAGATCTCACGGCTTTCAAAAACCTGCAGTTCAACTTCGGTCAGCGCTTCAGCTGTGCAGTCAAAGAAGTCACGGTTGGAGAAACCGAGCATATCGCCTTCACGCAGAATATAGACCACCTGGCGACGACCGTCCGGAAGCAGCTTGTAGAGCATCATAACCCCACGCACGACTTCATAGAGGCGTTCTGCCTTGTCACCTTCGTAGAAAAGCACGTCATGCGCAGACAAACGCTGCTTACGACCAAGATGCTTCCCCGCGGCTTCTGGCTGCTTGAAGTTTTCCTGACAACCGCTGAATGGTGCCTGGCCATCAAGGTCGCTAAGCTTTGTCAATGTGGCCGATACCATAATCCCTCCTCGCGGATATCTCCGCAAACATCGTGCCTGGGCAAGTAGCGAGAACTATTCGTCTATTCTCTAAATGCCGCTTGGCCATGGCAAACATCCGTCATTGCTTGCCTGACCTGTTGATGCAGATTTACTGATTAGAATGCAACGTCAAAATACGCATTAAAACTTATAGAGCAGGTTCATATCTCAGTAATTTGATCTGAAACAACCGAAATTTTGCGTTAGATCAAGTTTACACGTATACCAATAAATCCTGTTCTTTCAATGGCTTACGAACAACAGGCGTTGTGGTGATTTTTGGTAAATCTCGCGTAATCTTCCAGAGAGGCTGGCCGCTGATTGCGACAATTTGTGGCGCCTCATCCAAAGCAGCAACCTTCTCAATGAGATCAGATCCCGCTAATCCGGGAAGGTGCAGATCAACAAAGACAGTGTCATCTATACGAGGTGAAGCATCTGAGAGAAACGATTCTCCATCTGCAAAAGCGGCGCATGAGAGTTCGAGGCTCTCAAACATCCTGGCAATTGCATCTCGCACAGATACATCATCTTCGACAATATAGATCACAACAAACCCCAGCGTTGTTCTCGTAGCTCATGAGACAAAGCACAAAGGTGCAGCACTTTGTCTCACCAGTCACCATAACCAAGCGCCGGGGTCTTGTAATGCGTAGTAACACTCGGGAATAACAAGATTGGCCGAAAGTATAGCCAGTCATTCCCTATGAAGTTGCGCTACATCAAGCAGCTGGTGGCTCACCTGTGAGGACGATGCGGACGAGATCCGCAGCATTACGTGCTCCAAGTTTTTCCATGATGCGCGCGCGGTGAACTTCAACAGTACGTGGTGAGATCTTGAGGTTTCTACCAGCTTCCTTGTTGGAGGAGCCAGCAGTGATCTCAGTCAGCACCTGACGTTCGCGTGGCGTCAAAGTTTCTGCGCCAGGGAATGTCAGTGTGTTTGCACCACTCGCCTGCGCGTTTCTGGAAACAGCTTCACGCACACGGGAGATGATGGATTCAACGTCGAACGGCTTTTCAATGAAGTCGTAAGCGCCTGATTTGATCGCTTCAACAGCCATTGGGATATCGCCCTGACCGGAAATGATAAAGATTGGTGCAGGGAAGTTCTCACCATTCAGGCTTTTCAGAATATCAATGCCTGAGCGTCCTGGCATATGAACGTCAAGAAGAACACAGTTTGGTGTTTCTTCTTCTACCCCACCAAGAAACTCTTCAGCATTCGCAAAGGATTTTACGCGAAACCCTTCTGTTTCAAACAGCAGAGAAAGCGCGTCGCGAACCGCTGGGTCATCGTCAACAATATGGATCACAGACGGCATGGTCATGATTGCTCAGGTCCTTATTCTTGTTGTTCTAAACAACAGCTTCAGCTTAGCTTGTTGCTTTTGAGTTTACCGGGAGCCTCAAAGTGAAGGTTGCACCTTTACCTTCCTCATATGGCTCAACAAGTAAATCGCCACCATGGTTTTGGGCTATACTCCGAGAAATCGCAAGTCCAATACCTAAACCGCGCCGCTTTGTCCCAGTAAAGGCCTTGAAAAGGTGCGACACTGCTTCCTCATCCAGCCCTGGTCCGGTGTCCATAACCTTAACAAACACATTGTCATCGTCACGTTCGACAGAAACAACTACTTGCTTAACAGGTTGATCCTTTACGGCTTCGCCTGCATTTCGGATCAAGTTTACAAGAATCTGTTGTATTTGTACGGAGTCCAACTCAAGCTGGTAGTTATAGTCCACGAAAGTAGAGATGAACTCGACATCATCCGCTTCGTGCCCTACCCGAACGAGCTCAAGGCAATCATCAATGAGTGTTGCAAGACCGGTTCCGATGCATTGCGGAGCCTGCCGTTCGACAAAGTTACGCATCCGCTGGATGATCTGACCAGCACGTTCAGCCTCCACCACAGCCTTATCCATCAGGCTGATCATAGGATCATCAGGCTGATCGGCAGCTCTTGCACGGCGCGCTGCCGTTTGCAGATAGAGCATCAGAGCCGTGAGTGGCTGATTAACCTCGTGAGCAATCGCAGCGCCCATTTCGTCCAACGCGTTCACGCGGGTCATCGTCACCAGGTTAGATTGCAGCACACGAAGGCGTTCTTCATATTCCTTGGTTGCCCGAAGGTCTTTCAGGACGCCGATGAACTGATGACCGCTTTCTGTCTGAGCTTCACCAACGGACAGTTCTATTGGAATTTCGGTTCCGTCTTTATGGCGACCGACGACTTCGCGGCCAATGCCGACAACTTTCGGGTCTCCGGATTTCAGATAGTTCCGAATGAACTGGTCATGCTGCTTAGCAGTGGCGCTCGGCATCAGTGTGTTGACATTCTTGCCAACGACTTCGGCGCTCTTGTAGCCAAACATGTTCTCGCAAGCACGGTTATAGATCAGGATCGTTCCGTTATCATCAATGACGATGATGCCATTAACGGCTGTATCCAGAACACTGTGCAAGCATGAAGAGGAGACCATAGTAGTTTCCTAGTTGTTGTAGGCGCACCCGTACGCTTATCTAAACGGGTATCTAGATGGGTATTTTGACTAATCAGCTATCCCATGGCCTGAGCTAGGTCAATCACCTAGCCTGCGACTGATTTAACGATTAATTCCCGCCAATTCATTGATATATTATGTAGGAGACGAGCGTTCTCTAAACCTGAGCGTGTAAATCTAGAGTTTGAAGACATCGGAAGCGAGGCTGCCCTCCCGGTAGATAATGCATTTACCTATTGTAAAACCCAGAGAACCCTTAGGTTAGTTTATGTAAAATATTATTTTACGAGTTTTGGGTCACGACGCAAAATCATTGCGTAATTTGGAATAAGACTAAGTAGAGTAAACCAAAAGTAGTAAGCGTGTTCACCTATACGGCGCGTATATGTCGCAGGATATATCATACTCTGAGCCCAGGTTTTCCACCGTAGCACAACGTTTCAGGCTCTTTTCGCCCGGTATCGAAGCCCATTCCTTGAGTCGTGTACGGCGATTGAAATTTTATTTCGCACTCACAAATCGGGGTCAGGAGATCGGATCTGATGGTTTTGTGCCAGTTCTGTAAGTGCTTTGAAGTTGGCACGTATTGAAAACTCATGCTGCAGTTGCAAAAGATTCAATCGCAATCCGTTGAGAAGCAACAGCTCATCATGACCATGCAGACGTTTGTGAACCGGTAGGCTACAAAAGATCTTCGAGACCTGTGTTGCTGCAATGTCTGCAACACTGCGGGCTGGAACTAAAGCATCCGTACGCATTTTGGTCGACATGTTCTGAGCTAAGGCATTCCATTCCTGCGCCGGGCAAACTGAAGCTTCCTGATGCTCAACCAAGATTTCCTTGAGCAGTTGCCCGATCATGCCAGCAAGATCCTGTGGGTCCATTCTCGTTTTTTGCCGCAACACAATGAGAGCCATTTCGCCCACGAGCTCCACAGTGATGGAGAAGGAGCTCCAGCGGGAGGCTTCTAGAGCCTGCTGAAAATCTTCCTCGTCAAGCAGTGTCTTCCAATGGACACCAGCCCGAGAGCGGGAATATTCCTGCACATTTTTATAAGTCAGATACGCCGCACTGCGCCCAAGATACCCCTTTAACTTAAGAAGGGTATCTAAGTCGGATCTATAAAAGAAGAAAGCATAGATGCGCTTCAGCCAGCTTGGACTGTCGAGAGATACATTCTCGATATTTTCAAAGGCACCCAGCAGGTTCTCTTTGGTAGAATTGCGTTGTTGTCCCAACTCATAGCCTTTCGTCGCGGTCGGAAAAATCTACGGTTACAAAGACGCAATAACTCGTATTGAACTCTTGCCTTTCACAAAAGATCGGTCAACTGTGCAACATTGAGAGACAAAAAACACTTAATGGAAGTAACGGACCTACCAGTCCGGCGGGGGAAGCATGCTTCAAGGTTGGATCGTAGTCCTTGTCGCTTTGGCATATATACTGCTCTTATTTGTTATCGCGAGTTACGGTGACAAAGTCGCCAAGAACCGTGTTAAAAAGACAAGAGGGCGGCCACTCATCTATGCCCTCTCGCTCTCCGTTTATTGTACATCATGGACTTTTTTTGGATCTGTCGGATCTGCTTCGAGAAATGGTTTCGAGTTTATTGCCATTTACCTCGGGCCTATCCTCGTGTTCGCTTTTGGGTTTCCGCTGATCCTGCGGGTGATCCAACTTGCGAAGGCAGAAAAGATTACATCCGTTGCCGACTTTATTGCCGCTAGGTATGGCAAAAACCCTATGGTCGGCGCGATTGTCACATTGATCGCCTTTATCGGCATGATCCCCTACATCGCCCTTCAACTGAAGGCGCTGGATCTGTCTGTCGGCACGATTGTGCTGCATCCCTTGTTGTCACTTGATGATGCGGAGATTTCGATCTTCGGTGATGAGACACTCATGATCGCCATTTTCATGGCTGTGTTTACGTGGTTATTCGGCACCCGTCATATTGATGCAACAGAGCACCAAGAAGGCTTGATGCTGTCCATCGCGACTGAAGCCGTTGTTAAGCTCGTTGCTTTTCTCGCGATCGGCATTTGGGTTACCTTCATGCTGTTTGATGGGCCATGGGATCTCCTGCACGCTTCCTTTGCCAACACCAACAGCTCACAGGACCTGTTCACGAATATCAATGCCAGCAAGTGGGCGGTTATCACGCTCCTGTCTTTGTTCTCGATTGTGCTTCTGCCGCGCCAGTTCCATGTGACTGTGACGGAATACAACAGTGAAGCTGAGTTGAAACGGGCGACATGGCTGTTTCCAAGCTACCTGATCGCCATCAATCTGTTCGTCGTGCCCATTGCCCTTGCAGGTATGACCATTTTGGGCAACACGGTCGACCCGGACATGTTCGTGCTGGCGCTGCCTCGTGCTTATGATGCTGACTGGTTGACCCTGCTGGTGTTTATTGGTGGTCTTTCCGCAGCAACAGCCATGGTGATTGTGACCACCGTCGCGCTTTCCATCATGGTTTCCAACGATCTGGTGATGCCGATTATTCTGCGCCGGCGTAGTGAAGACGAGATCATTTCGACTTCAGGCGAAGACATGAGCCAGCTGGTGCTGGGCATTCGACGCATGTCGATCTTCCTCGTCATTCTGGGAAGTTATGTCTACTACCGCGTTGCGGGTGATAGCGCAGCTCTTTCGAGCATCGGCCTTCTTTCTTTTGCAGCAATTGCACAGTTCGCTCCTGCCTTTATCGGCGGCTTAATCTGGCGCAGAGCGACGGCGCGCGGCGCGATTGCCAGTATGACGGCTGGATTTGCAGTCTGGTTCTACACTCTGCTGCTTCCTGTCTTTGCGCGGGAGAGTATCTTTGGCTCAAACATCCTTAGTAACGGCCCGTTCGGCATAGAGTTCCTGAAGCCTGAAGCATTGCTTTACTTTGATATGGATCCGTTTGTGCACGGTGTGCTCTGGAGCCTTTTGTCGGGACTGCTGTTTTACGTGGTCTTCTCGCTCACGCGGCAACCGACTGCGATTGAGCGCATTCAGGCCAACACTTTTGTGCCCACTGGGATTGCACAGGCCCCTGCCCTGCGGAAGCTGCGGACAACAGTGACGATCGGAGATCTGCAAGCAACGATTTCTCGTTATGTTGGAGAAGAGCGGACGCAGCGTTCCTTTGATACCTATGCTGCGGAGCATCGCATCACGATTGACAGCAGCGAAGAAGCTGATGCAGTGATCCTGCGTTTTTCCGAGCAACTGCTTGCAAGTGCAATCGGATCAGCATCCGCACGACTGGTGCTTTCTCTTCTGCTCAAACGGCGGGACCCGGGCACTCAGGAAGCCATCAAACTGCTGGATGATGCGACCGAGGCCATCCAATATAACCGCGATCTTTTGCAGATCGCACTGGATCAAGTGCGGCAGGGTATCTCCGTTTATGACAAGGATTTGCGCCTGATCTGCTGGAATCGGCAGTATCGCGAAATGCTGATGTTGCCGGCCAAATTTGGACAAGTTGGCACTTCGCTTGAAGAGATGATCCGCCATATTGCAGAAGCAGGCGAGTTTGGTGATGGCGACGTTGACGAGATTGTCGGCCTGCGCATGCACAACTTCATCAATCGCCAAGAGACCTATCAGGAGCACCTGGTCAGCACTGGAACGGTGCTGGAAGTGCGCACCAGCCCAATGCCCTATGGTGGCCTGGTTACCAGTTACACTGATATTACTGAGCGTGTTTTTGCAGAGGAAGCTCTTGCCCGCGCCAATGAGAATTTGGAGCAGCGGGTTCGTGACCGGACTGAAGAGCTGACGAAGGTGAATGAGCAGCTCGAGGCTGCCAAGAAGACGGCTGAGCTGGCTTATCAGGACAAAACGCGGTTCCTGGCTGCTGCAAGCCACGACATTTTGCAGCCTTTGAATGCAGCGCGACTTTATTCTTCTACTCTGACTGATCGTTTCATGGACGGAGACCCAGAAGACCGCAAACTGGTTAGCAATATCGAAGCATCGCTGGAGTCTGTAGAAGAGATCATTGGTGCTGTACTCGATATTTCCCGCCTGGACACCCGGGCATTCAAAGCGGAGATCTCGACGTTCCGCCTTGATGATATTCTCAATCCACTGCGCGTAGAGTTCACTCCAATTGCCAAGGAAAAAGGGCTCAAGCTCACAATCCGCAGCACAGATGTTTGTGTACGCTCGGATCGACGTCTTTTGCGGCGTTTGCTGCAGAACCTCATTTCGAATGGGTTGAAGTACACCACAAAAGGTGGCGTCGTAGTTGGTGTTCGCAAGACAAAGAACAATATGGCGAATATTGAGGTCTACGATAGCGGAATCGGCATTCCAGAAAAGCAGCAGGAGCTGATTTTCAAGGAATTCCGCCGCCTTGATGATGGCGCACGCATTGCCTCCGGGCTTGGGCTGGGCCTTTCTATCGTAGAACGCATTAGTAAGGTGTTGGCGCTCAACGTGGCACTCAAGTCTCAGGATGGGAGAGGCTCTCGCTTCTCTCTTGCCATTAAAGAGGCCATGAGTGTGCCAGTTGCTGTAAAACAAGCTCAGCCTAGTGCTATCGTCAGTCAGTTGGCTGGTCTCAATGTGCTGGCTATCGATAATGAACCGCAGATTCTGGAGGGTATGGAGTCTTTGTTGCGTACATGGAAATGTAACGTGCTGACGGCTCCAAATGCGCAGGATGCTGCCAAGGCAATCTATGCCAGTAAGACGCAACCAGACATCATTCTGGCAGATTACCATCTGGATCAGGGGACTGGCATTGAAGCCGTTGTGCACTTGCGCTGGAAGTTTGGCGTGCACTTCCCTGCTATGCTTATTACTGCAGACAGAACGGCAGAAGTGCGTACAGAGGCCTCTGACAAAGATATGGAGATGATCCATAAGCCGCTGAAGCCAGCTGTACTCCGAGCACACCTGATGCGGTGCAAGGCAGCTCTAGGAGACACATGACCTTTCAGGAGCCTCACATTTGTACTGCCAACAAAAAAGGCGCTCCAAAGAGCGCCTTTTTTCGTAGATCAACTCGAAGAATACCTAGCCAGCAATGCTTTGCCACTGACCAGCTTCGATCTTTGCCGCTGCAATGACTGCCTGTGTCCGACTTTCAACGCCAAGCTTCTGCAAAATAGCAGAAACGTGTGCTTTTACAGTCGCTTCCGATACAGACAATTCATAGGCGATCTGCTTGTTCAGCAAACCTTGCGAAAGCATCATCAACACACGCACTTGCTGCGGTGTCAAAGAGGCCAGACGCTGAGCCATTTTGGTTGCTTCATCAACGGTGTTCAGGTCAATGTCTGGTGGAATCCAAACACCTCCCTCCAGAACTACTGAAACACCATCCTGAATAACATCAATACCAAGTGACTTTGGAATATACCCGGACGCACCAAATTCAATGGCACTGCGAATTGTAGTCGGATCTTCTGTTCCGGAAACGACAACAATTGGCACACCCACATATTGAGCACGCAAGTACATTAATCCAGAGAACCCTCGCATGCCCGGCATGGACAGATCCAGAAGGATCATGTCTACGTCTTCCTCCCGATCGAGAGCAGCGGTGACTTCATCAAGGCTCCCAGCCTCGATAATTTTTACCGATGCGAACTGTTTCTCGATTGTTTGACGCATTGCACCACGGAACAGCGGGTGGTCATCAGCGATAATAAAGCGGTGGACCGCGTTGTGCACGCTGTGCTCCTCCATTTCTTGTCGTGGACTGCCTCCAATGACCTTCGATCCGTCTCGTCGAAATAAGATCATCAGATGTACAGTTTTCGACGCCTCGGGAGCTTGAACGAGATTTTCGCAGCTCTCCCAAAACGCCACGATAGATATTTTACAACCTTAGAACTCCGCAGAGTCTCAACCGGTCGCATCCCCCTATACAAAAGCATTATGCGAAACAGGGAGGTGCTGGCAAGCATGAAGTTGATTGTTTTCACTCATCTCACGCACTTTTACCACAAAACCGTCAGTAATCATTAAGATATTGCAAGAAGGCATGCATAGAACTCAAGAGTTGCTCCCAAAGTATGGGTCTCCCAAATCCTGCGTTTTTCTGTTTTCTGAACTTCGAGGATTGGGGATTAGTATTAGGTAGTAGAATTTTAGTCTAGCGGTTCGCTTGGGGGACTGTAGAGTATGTATACGTTGGGTAATCATTACTGGAGGTGGGAGTGCGTACACCAAATAGAGTCGCCTATTGGACCAAAACACGTGCACTCATGGCTGCAACGCTCATTCTCTGGCTCATCTTCTTTGGCATCGCTGTCTTTTATGGAGCACCTGGCTCTGATCCACATGCGCCTCACAATGAGCTGAGTGGGCTTTTGGGTTCTCTATCAAACAGTTATGTGTGGGGATGCCTCCTGTTTTTTGTCGCCAGCGTCCTAACCTCGTGGTTTTGCGGCGCACAGGACAGGCTTGATGAAAGTAACACAGGCTCTTCTCAGCAGCAGGGGAGCACATCATGACACTCTCCAGCCTCGATCCTCATCCTTCACAATACAAAGGCCTTCCGCTTGCGCTTTGCCTATTCACGCTCGCACTCTTTTTGCTGACCGGTCTACTCGCCGTTATGGAAAAAGCTGGCGTTGTTGTCGTGCTCATAGAAGCGTTGATGGCTTTGCTGCCATTGCTGGTATTTGCCATGGTGGGTATTCTGGCGCGGACGATGAAGCTCTCTGAGTATCATTGGGGCGGCAAGAATGTGCCGGCAGGCCTGACGGGTGTGACCTTAGCTGCGTGCTTTGTTGGTGGCAGCTTCTTTCCCCTGTTCCTCTCTGTGGTTTTCTTGCCAGAATACATGAGCTTCCCAATTGTATTAGGATGGGTGAGCAGTCTTGTCTTATGTGCGGTGCTCTTTGCCTCTCCTCTCAGGAAGTTTGGTTCGGCGACGGTTCCGGAGTTTCTGGGGGTCCGTTTGCAGAGCAATTTGGTGCGGTTGATTGCCAGTGGTCTGGTTGTTCTCGTTGGTATTCCTCTCCTGTGCACCGAGATGCTGATTGGTGGTCAGGTTCTGGCAACATCTCTCAACGCGACCTCAACGACGGGCATTCTGCTCTTTTCAGTGGTGCTGCTCATTTCTGTTGTGCTTGGTGGTATCAACGGAGCTGTGTGGACACAGGCTCTGCAAGGTGTGCTGATGGTGTTTGCCTGCCTTTCGCCAGTCATCCTGCTTGGGTTAGACCAGCTAACCTCACCTATGGTTTCTGAGAATGTTGGTTTCACCAGTGTTGTCAGTACTTCGCTCACAGAGCAACTCGCGGCGATCATTGATATTGAGAATACGAGTATTGGCTGGTTCTTGATGCAGGGGCCATATGCTGGTGGTCTCTGGCCGTTGATTGGAACTGCTCTTTTCTTTGCCATTGGCATGGCTAGCCTTCCCCACCTTCTCAGCAAGTTCCAGGGAACAGGAAGTTCAGCGTCTGCTCGTCGCGCTGCCGGATATTCTCTTTCTTTCCTTTTGCTCCTGATGGTTGTTGGGTCGGCCTATTTCCTGTTGCTGGCGGATGAACGGCTTCAGAACCTGCTTGGACCGAACGCACTTGATCAGGGCCATCAAAGCGGTCTCATTGCGGCACTGATCAGGTCTGGGATTGTTGCAGCAGCACTTGCTGCAAGTTCTGCACTCTTGATGGCGCTTTCAACAAGCGTTTCTCGAGACCTCATTGAGGCTTTGGTGTTGCCACGTGCCTCACTCAACCAGAAAATCGTGCTGGCGCGTGTTGTGGTTCTGGTGATCTGTGCCTTTGTCACCTATCTTGCCTATAGCGAGAGTTTGTTGTTCTTAGACATGCTGACATTGTCGCTCTCCCTTGCAGCTGCAGCCTTCTTTCCTGTGCTTGTACTTTCATGCTGGTGGAGCAGATTTCACGCAACAGCGGCATACAGCGCAATGCTCTCAGGCAGCTTGGCAACCCTGTTTTACGCTCTTGCCGTGACCAGTGGTTCCACGGGCTTCTGGTTTGGTTTTCCTGCTGAGATGGGCGGATTGCTCGGTGTGTTCTTAGGATTTGCCGTCGGAATCTCACTTTCCTTCGTTACTTTTTCCGAGGATGAGCGTCATTTTTATCTGGCAAGTTTATTGGAGCAACCAGGCGAACGAGACCTCTCGATAGATTTACCTGACACTTCTGACAAGGATGAACCAGAAGAACTCATAGAGATTAGGATGTAATTTTCAGAAAGTTGTAAGTAAACTCTTACAAGCACTGACCGACGTTTGTAGTCCATTTACGCCGATTCAAATTTACAACTTCCGCTAAGTCGAATTCAATAGAGCTGCGTCTATAGTTTATCTCCAATAGAAGCCTAGGAGAAACCTATGGACGCTTTACAACGTGCTGCCCGTGCCAGTGTTGCTCGTATCTGCGGATTTTATTGCCTCGGCGTGCTCCTGATTATGGCAGCGCTCAGCTTTGATCCGGCCAGTTCTTTCCGTACAGGCGCTATGCTTGCAATCACTCTGAGTGCTGTTCTTGTTTACAAAGCCTGGATTATGCCAAACGGTAAGCATGACGGCGATGATGCGTGGGCCTTGATCAAGGGACAAGACAGCAGCGGGCAAGACCCAAACAAAATGCAAAGCGACGCGCTACGCACCGCCTATCATGAGTATTCCAAGCGGGCGATGGTTATCGCTCTGGGGCTCTGGTTCGTCAGCGTTGTAGCTAGTATTTCTGACTGACTGCTGTTAGTCGTCAGGAACCAAGATAATGCAGGGTCATGGAGCGTCGATGCGGCGCTCTTCTATGCTCGATCAAATAAATACCCTGCCAGGTCCCCAAATCCAACTCCCCGTCGACCACCGGTATTTGCAGAGATACTCCTGTGAGCATGGTTTTGATATGCGCAGGCATATCGTCCGGGCCTTCATAGGAATGGAGCCACCCACCATTTTCAGGCGCGAGATTTGTCAGAGCCTTTTGCAGGTCCTGCAAAACTGTCGGATCAGCATTTTCCTGAATGGTGACAGAGGCCGAGGTGTGCCGAACGAACAATGTGAGCAGTCCATCTTTCAATTGGAGTGACTTGGCCCATTCCCGGATCTCTTTGGTAACTTCATAAAAGCCCAATCCCTCCGTCATGAACACCAGTCGTCCCATGGACTGAGAAAGCTGCGTCTGACCACTATCAATGGTCCAGACTTCACAGCTGTTCTTCGTTTTTGACCAACCCGACATGCTCGAAATCCATCCCCTTATTATTCGTTAATTAAGATCGTGTCGTTGTCATTGACGCGAGATTGCGCGACAACTTCTATAACAAACATATTGGCAACATCTTATTGTCGCTTCCGGAGAAACTACATGTCCGAGAATTTCGCTCCTCTGTCGATAAGTCAAGAGGCCGTCGCTGAAGCAAAGGCATTTAACAAGGAAATGACGGAGCAGCTGCGCGCGCTTCCTGATCCATGGAGTTTCCCCCCAACTGTCACCCGTGAACGTCGGTTACAGGGGCTTGGTGCGTTTCCTATCCCCACCTACTCGGAGCAAGCTGAAGATCTGGAGATTGAAGGGCAGCATGGTTCTATTCCCCTACGGCTCTTCAAAGCTGATAAAAACTCATCAAAAGGTGTGATAATTCATTTCCATGGTGGAGGCTTTGTTTTCGGCTCAGCTTCCTTTCAGGATCCTTATCTGGAGAACATGGCAAATAACACTGGGCTTGACGTAGTTTCAGTTGAGTACCGCCTTGCTCCAGAACATCCTTTTCCGCAAGGACCAGATGATTGTGAGGCGGCTTGCCATTGGGTTCTGAATGAAGGTGCGAGCCAATATGGCTGGGATGCCTTTGCTTTGACCGGAGAAAGTGCGGGTGCGACATTGGCCTTGACGACCGCCGTGCGCTTGCGTGACAAGCATGGGATGATCCCCTTTAAGGCGTTGGTTTTGTTATCAGGTTGGTATGACATCGGGCTTACGCCATCTGCCCGCCTTTGGGGTGAAGAGGTGCTTTTTCCAACAACTCGTGACCTTCAGATGTTCGGGAGGCATTTTCTGCTTGGCGAGGAAAACGCGGAGGAACCAGCTGTTTCTCCTTTATATGCCCGGCTGGAAGGATTGCCACCAACACTGCTAAGTGTAGGTACAGAAGATCCACTACTGGATGATACTTGTTTTCTCGCGTCGAGGTTGAAATCTGCTGAAGTGGAGACTTCACTTGAGGTTTATCCCCATGGATGTCATGTTTTTCAAAGTTTTGATCTTGCTCTTGCCAAGCTGAGCACCCAAAGGATAGATAGTTTTTTTCGGACGAAATTCGGTTCGACCTGACCTAATTATTAATAATTAGTGGGTTATCGCAGTAGCGCTTATGAACCGAGGCTGCACAAAGGGTTGGATATGGCAAGCTTAGAAACACTTCTCTCGTTTGTGAATACATGGGAATGCGACGAGAACGACCATTTGAACGTGCAGTTTTACTTCTCCAAATTTGAAGAAGCTGACCGTCAATTTAGAATGATGACCGGATTTAGCGAAGCACTGGTTGGTGCGCGCCGTGTTCGACACGTGCGTTACCATGCAGAGCTGGTTGCTGCATCCCTGATTACCGTGAAGTCTTATGTGGCCTTTGACGGGCCGCACATGCTCTCTGTTGTGCATGAAATGATTGAAGGCTCCACCGGGGAGATCTGCGCAACTGCGATTGATGGCTATACGCCAAATCCTAGTTCTGCAAAGCAGTTGCGGGCGCGCTTCAAAGATGTTGAGGAGAATATCTCCAAGCCGGCGGTTCCACGTGGCATCTCGCCAAGCCCGTTCTCTGGCAAACCAACCATTGATGATTTGCTCAAAAGCGGTGCGCAGATTACTGGCCGCTCAACAGTTCTGCCACGGAATCTGAATGCTGAACAGAAAGCTGAAGACGCATTTGCACTTGCCTGCTTCTCTGATGCAGCGGCGCATGTGTGGGAGCGGACTCCGATGAACACGGCGTGGTTGGATGAGAATGAATATGGCCGGGTTGCGCTGGAGCAGAAGCTTTCCTGGATCAGCCCGCTGAAGCTGGGGGATATGGGTCTGGTGATTTCTACGCTGACCAGCGTTCAGGAAAACACCTTCACAATCCGCCATCATCTGTTTGAATCTCGTACCAAGCGTTTGGCGGCGGTGTGTGATCAGGTGTCTATCAGCATGGATCTGAACAGCCGTAAGACTGTTCCTCTGACAGCAGATTTCCGCACAGCACTGGTGGCCTTACAAACACAGTAAGCTTTGCGATCAACGCGTTAAGAACCGCCTTCCTTTGAAGGCGGTTTTTTTATGCCCGCTTGTTACTGCGCTGGCTGTTCGTTTTCGCCCTTCTGGAAATCGTCTTTCATTTCTTCGACAACAGAGAAGAAACGGCGCATGGCGTTTTCGGTGAACTCCAGTGCTTCTTCCAGTTTTTGCTCTTCTTCATCGCCGAACCAGCCTTCTTCCTGTTGTTTGGCGATGGAGAGGTCGAGGCCTGCTTCGGGTTTGATGGCGGCGATGCTGGCGTCTTCGGTCAGGGTAGCAAGTGCTTCGGAGATGCGTCTAAGTTCTTGACGCATCTTGTTGTTTTCTGCTTCCAGACGGGTGATTTCGTCCTCGTAGACCATGATGCCGTCGAGGGAAGGCTGGCAGACGAGTTTTTCGGCCTTGGTGGCGCAGAGTGAGACTATCCCCGTGCGGGTGTCGAGGCGGATCAGCCCTTTATCCGTCTGCTGCATTTCAAAGCGAACGGGAACATCCTGCTCACTTTGGGCAAATGCGCTTTGTCCACTCATCGCAAAGGTGACCGCAAGGATTCCACTGGCCAGATAAGACTGTTTCACGATTTCTTCCCATCTCTGTTTCAAATCAACGACTTAAAGCCTCTGGAGATTGCAGAGCCATACCTGCTGGCAGATATGGCTTTCAGTTTAGCAGCAATCAGAGCGCCTTGACCATCCGATCAGACATAGGCATGAAATGGGAACTACACGAGGCTTTGATAAGGGCCGCGGCCACTTTTCAACGCATCTTCCAGAAGGTCGAGGCGGTCTTGTCCCCAAAATGGCTCGGAGTTGAGCAGATAGGTTGGTGAACCGACCGCATTTGCCGTTTCAGCCATGCGGGAGTTGACTGTGTAAGCTTCCAGCATCTCATCAGACTTTCCAGCTGCGATGAGGTTATCCGCGTCCAGACCGAGCTCATTCAGGATGGCTGTGAGGACGTTTTCATCGGCTGCGTTGAGGTCTTTTTGCCAGACAGCTTCAAAGACTTTCTGGGAATAAGTGCCAACCGGACCGCCCTGCTCCTGCAGACGAATTGCGATGGAATCTGCCAGCGCAATGTCCGCCGGGAAATGGGCTGGCTTGTAGTTCATTGAAACGCCGCGCTTTTCTGCCCAGCGCTGAAGCTCAATAAACCGATACTTCTGGCGGGCCGGATGGCGTTTGCCCAGAGGCAAACCGCCTGTCAGCGGGAACAAGACAGCGAGATTGACTGGCCGAAAGGTTACTGTGACATCATAGTTTTCTGCTATGCGCAGAAATTCCTGATGGCCCAGATACGCCCATGGCGACAGGTGCGTATAGAAGTAATCGATCTGTGCAGTCATGATTGTTCCCCAATGTATACACTCAGCCTATCCTGTTGCAAAAACAGATATATTTCAATGAGAAAGCCCTGTGCTGGCGTTCACAAAAACGCGCAGACCGTATGAGCAGCTGTAGAGTTTTGTTTTTACGGCTGTTTATCTGAAAACCGGTCACATTGGAGTCGGATACACATCAGAAATCAGCTTTGCGTTCTTATGTGCGTTGGTTTGCGTTAAAGGCGTTTTTTGTGCGTTGGTTACAAAAAAGCCCCCAAACTTCGCAGTCGGGAGCTTCATTCTTCATTGCTGAGCCGAATTCAATCAGGCAGGCTCGTTCACAATGCTTGCGATCTTCCACCGGCCTTCGATGTTGATAAGCAGGTAGTGACAAGTGAAATCGAAGACTGCTTCGCCTTCGTCATCTTCCTGCTGCCAGTCGAGGCTGACGCTCGCGGTGGAGCCGGAGATGTGAGAGGACACCACTTCGTAGATGGAAGAGGTTACATAATGCTCGCGGTGCACTTCCAGGAGTGCTTCGATGTTCTCGCAAAGCTCAGCCTTGTCGTTGAAGACATGGCCTTCTTCCAGCTGCCAGATTACACAGGGAAATGCAAAGCAATCTGCAATCAGCCCGGCGTCATAATCCTCATAGGCATCTGCATAGCTATCAAACAACTCGGAGAGCATTAGTTCTGTTTCGTCCTGAACACTCATAGTGACTGCCCCTTTTCCCAGCTTATTGATGTGCCAGCATTTTTCACGAAGGTAAGGCTTCTGGAGCCCGTTTTCCCTTATATGCCGTGGATAGGGCTCAGTTTGCCAGTCCTTTTTTCAGAAGGAAACAAATTTCATGGGTATTTTCCGCTTTTTATGCCGATATCCCGACCACCTCACAGAATAAATCTCATGGTTTGACACCAATGGGTTGAGTGAGATCGGTTTATCCCCCTCCCTTCTCCTCTTTGCTAAAATGTTCTTGGTTTGCCCCATTTCTGATTGGCACATGTGATCATTGGTGGCAAAGTGCGCTCAACTGTTTTCAGGATCGGACCTTTTCGTCGTTTATGACAGACACCTCTCACCTTCCCTCAGTCTTTAACAACTGGTTTGGCAGCCGTGGTTGGGCTCCACGTGCTCACCAGCTGGAGCTGTTTGACAAGGTGACCGCTGGCAACTCCGCCCTTTTGATCGCTCCGACTGGTGGCGGTAAGACACTGGCGGGCTTTTTGCCGTCACTGGTGGACCTGCATCACAAACGTCAGGCAGACAAGCGCAAGGCCGGAGAAGCGAAGGCTGCCGGGACAGGCGGTCTGCACACGCTTTACATGTCTCCCCTTAAAGCGCTGGCGACGGATATTCACCGGAACCTTGAGGTGCCAATTGAGGAGATGGGGCTTTCCATCAGGCTGGAGACCCGTTCCGGCGATACGCCCAGCCACAAGAAGCAACGGCAGAAACGTCTTCCACCAGATATTTTGCTGACCACGCCGGAACAGATCTCGCTTCTGCTTTCTGACAAGAACGCCGAGCGGCTGTTTGCTGATCTGCACTATGTCATTTTGGATGAGTTGCACGAGCTGGTGACCTCCAAGCGCGGGGACCTGCTCGCTCTGGCTCTGACCCGTTTGCGCAAACTGGCGCCTAACCTGCGCTGTATCGGGCTTTCGGCCACCATTGCGCACCCTGATGATCTGCGTGCCTATCTGGTGGAGCAACCTTTATCGCAACAAGTTCACCATGCTGAGATTGTGCAGGCCAAAGGTGGGGCCAAGCCGCATATCAGCATTTTAGAGACACAGGAAAGGCTACCGTGGTCTGGTCATTCCTGCATCTACGCCCTGCCCGAGATCTATGAGGAGATTAAAGCCCACACCACCACACTGGTGTTTGTAAACACGCGCTCGCAGGCGGAACGGTTGTTTCAGGAACTTTGGCGCATCAATGAAGATACGCTGCCCATTGCGCTTCATCATGGCTCGCTGGATGTGGGACAACGCCGCAAGGTGGAAGCCCATATGGCCGCGGGTCAGCTTAAAGCCGTAGTGTGTACCTCCTCGCTAGATCTGGGCATTGACTGGGGTGATATCGATCTGGTGATCAATGTGGGCGCTCCAAAGGGTGCAAGCCGACTGGCACAGCGCATTGGCCGCGCCAATCACCGTATGAATGAAGCCTCCAAGGCCATTTTAGTACCCTCCAACCGGTTTGAGGTGTTGGAATGTCAGGCAGCCCTGGAAGCCTCTGAAGCAGGTGAGCAAGACACCCCTCCTCTTCGTGAGGGCGGGCTGGATGTTTTGGCCCAGCACATTATGTGCGTTGCCTGTGCTGCACCGTTTGAGCCTGAGCAGCTTTATGAAGAGGTGATCAGCAGTCAATCCTACAGGCATATGGATTATGATCTGTTTGTGAAGGCTGTGGAGTTTGTGGCAACTGGTGGCTACGCGCTCAAAGCCTATGACAGATACGCCAAGTTGCGCCCGACCAAAGAGGGGTTGTTTCGGGTATCCCACCCGCAGTTTGCCCAGCAATATCGCCTCAACTCCGGCACAATTTTAGATGCGGCAACGCTCAAAGTACGGCAGGTGAAACCACGCGGAGCCAACAGCAAGCGGCCCCTTGGGTTTGGCGGCAAGATGCTGGGAGAGATTGAAGAGTGGTTTATTGAGCAGCTTGCTGTAGGTGACACCTTTGTGTTTGCCGGTCAGGTGCTTAAGTTTGAAGGCCTTAAGGAGAGCGAGGCCTATGTGTCCCGCAGTGCTTCGCAAGACCCGAAGATCCCGAGTTATCAGGGCGGCAAGTTTCCGCTCAGCACCTATCTTGCTGAGGGCGTGCGCAACTTTGCCTCTGATCCTAACAGTTGGTCTTCTTTGCCAGGTCAGGTTCGTGAATGGTTGGAATTACAAAAAGAGAAATCACAGTTACCAGATTATGAACGTCTTCTGGTAGAGACCTTTCCGCGGAACGATAAGCACTACCTCGTGTGCTACCCGTTTGAAGGCAGATTGGCTCACCAAACGCTGGGAATGCTGCTGACACGCCGTCTTGAGCGCGCTGGTCTGCATCCTCTGGGGTTTGTGGCAACTGAGTATTCACTGGCCCTGTGGGGGCTGACAGATTTGGGCGCTGCCATAAAAAGCGGGCGCTTGAAGCTGGATGACCTATTTGAAGAAGATATGCTTGGTGATGACCTTGAAGCGTGGCTTGCTGAAAGTAGTTTGATGAAACGAACCTTTAGAAATTGCGCTATGATCTCAGGTCTCGTAGAACGACGGCACCCTGGCAAAGAGAAAACCGGGCGACAGATAACTATAAATACGGATCTTATTTATAACGTACTGCACGAACACGAGCCCGATCACCTGCTTTTACAAGCAACCTGGACGGATGCCGCTACAGGACTTCTGGATATCTCTCGTTTAGGTCACTTTCTTTCTCGTATCGACAAAAGAATCACGCATAGTGCTTTGGGTCGCGTTTCTCCTTTGGCTATTCCGGTTCTTCTTGAAATTGGGAAAGAGCCTATCTTTGGAAGTGCGACAGAAGAGCTGCTGGCGGACGCAGCAGATGATTTATTACTGGAGGCCCAATTGTGAGACTTAACAGTCAGTTGCAGCCACGAGTAGAACCGAGTTATCGTCAACCTATTCCTGTATGCCACGACTTGTCTCTCGCAAGAGAACTTGTTGGCCTTCACGACAGTGGAGCCCTGTGGTGGCCAGAAGAGCGGACCCTTGTGGTGTCTGATCTCCATCTGGAAAAAGCAGCCAGCATTGCCAAGAGCAAGGGCCTGATGCTGCCTCCTTATGATACAGCTGCCACACTGGAAAAGCTCTCCGCCCTGATCGATCTGTTCGATCCGCGTCGCGTGATCTGCCTTGGTGACAGCTTCCATGACTGCGAAAGCTCCGAGCGCATGCCTGCGGCGTATCTCGCCATGCTGGCAACCATGCAGCTGGGACGGGAGTGGATCTGGATCACCGGCAACCACGACCCTGAGATTGCCCGGCACATTTGCGGTGAGCGCTATCAAGAGCTCTCCATCAAATCCCTCAGTTTCCGGCATGAGCCGAATGAAGAGGCTGAGCGCGGCGAGATTTGCGGGCACTTGCACCCAGCCGCCAAAGTGCGCCGCATGGGCCGTACCATTCGCAGAGCCTGCTTTGCGACCAACGGCAACCGCCTTGTGTTGCCAGCCTTTGGTGCGCTGACAGGTGGCCTGAATGTGATGGACAGAGCTTTTTCTGATGTGTTTGCCGAGAAGCGGTTCTCGGTGTTCATGCTGGGCAACGGGCGATTGTTCCCATTCACTGCCTCCAAGCTCCTCAGCGACTAACACAAAAGGCCCTTCTGATCTGAGGGCCTTTTCTTTTGTCTGCTATCAATGAACGCTTTCGCTTCCTAATCTTTCTTAAAGATCACGCCTGCGAGCCAGCCGGTGAACAGGGCCAGAATAATGGCCAGTGCGCCGTAGACTGCCGGATGTTGCCGGGACAGGTTGAATGTCACCTGCTCAAAGCCTGTTTTCGCCACGGTCAGGACTTGCTCCTGCTGGTCCAGCAATACGCCTCCGCTGAAGAGGAAGGTCGTGACTTTGTAGTCCCCTGTCGGGATGGTGGCTGGCAGATCTACTGTAGTTGAGAACAGGGTCGGGCTCAGGAAATTGATGGACTTGGACATCTGCGAATAAAGGCCGTGCTGGACACGGGAGCGCAGGAACGCTGCCTTGAACGCATTGCGCTCTAACGCTGGCGCACGGGTGCCCAAGGCTGCAAGCGGCAGGTGTTCCAAACCAATGCGGTACTGTTTGAGCCAGTCGTCTGATGCGATGTTGCGCAGGTCATCCGTTGCATGGACGGCGTAGAAGCTTGGGACAGCGATGTAGGTTTGCGAGGTGGCGTTGATCCAAAGGCCGACGATACGATCCTTACGCCATGTGGTGACTCGCTCCAGCGGGCCTTCCACAACGACGACGACATCCTGATTGCCGGTTCTGGAGACGGTTTCTGCGTCTCTGGCGATCTCTCCGTAAACGAGGATCTGCGTTCCGGTGAAGTTGGAGGTGATGGCCACGTGAGAGGACGAGACGGCAGACACGAGCTTTTCAGCCAGAGCGGGTGCACCAGAGATGAGTGCCAGAAAGAGGACTGTCAGCAGTGTTGTGAGTGAGTAGAGCGCTCGTCTCATTTGACTGGCTCCTCAATCACACTGACGGAATAGAGGTCTTCCGGTTCCACAATCAGATTGAACGCAAAGCGCAGGCCGACGAGCAGCACCAGCAGGCCGAGGCCGAGGCGCAGGTGCTCACCGCGCATGCCCTGCCCCACCTGAGCGCCGAACTGAGCGCCAATCACACCGCCGATCATAAGCGTCAGGGCGAGCACGATATCAACGGACTGGGTGTTGATGGCATGCAGGAACGTTGCCACGGCCATGGTGCCGAGGATTTGCAGCAGTGAAGTGCCAATGACGATATTGGCCGGTACGCGCAGCAGGTAGATAAGCGCAGGTACCATCATGAAGCCGCCGCCGATGCCGAGAACTGAGCCGAGGAAACCAATGGAGCTGCCGATACCGAAGATCGGGATGACGCTCACATAGAGTTTGGACCGGCGGAAACGAACCTTGAACGGCAGGCCATGCACCCAGTTGTGTTGTCCGGGCTTGCGGCCAGCAGGTGCTTTCCCGCTTTTGCGGCGCATGATGGCCTTCATGGATTCACCCAACATCAACACGCCGATGGTGCCGAGGAAGGTGACGTAGGCCAGCGAGATCACCAGATCCAACTGCCCGAGGCTGCGCAGGATGCCGAAGATCCAGACGCCGATGGCCGAGCCGACGATACCCGAACACAGCAGAACACCAGCAAGTTTGAAGTCAATGCCCGCTTTGCGCCAGTACGACAAAACGCCGGAGGCCGAGGAGGCAACGATCTGTGTGGTGACGGTTGCAACAGAGACCGCTGGCGGAATTCCGGAGAAAATGAGCAGTGGCGTGAGCAGGAAGCCGCCACCAATGCCGAAAAGCCCTGAGAGGAACCCGACGGTTCCGCCCATGGCGAAGATCATAAAGACATTAATCGGCAGTTCTGCGATGGGTAGATAGATCTGCAAAATGGCACCGCGGGTCACTCAGGTGACCTGACAGTGCGCCCCGAGTCACCTTTTATCCAACAACATTGTAGAGTGTTAAGCGCCATTCCAGACGCTCTGTCAATCTACGCGGAGCAGCAAGTGCAAATCTAACCAGAAATCCCCTAGTAACGTGAAATTATATGGTCTGAGAGGCCAGCGCCGTCATCAGACGCCGGTCAGGTTCACCCGTTGCTTCCATTCCCAAACGCGCTTGCAAACTCTTGATCGCGCGCCGTGTATTAGGTCCCATTACACCATCTGGGTTGCCTGGATCATACCCCATATCGAGCAAGGCTTGCTGTATTTTTTTCACAGATGGAGAACCAGCCTGTGAAACTGTGGTTTTCGGCTTGCCGGACCACTTGGTGTCGATCATGACTTTGTTGGCGGCAGGATCAACCGGCTTCATCTGATAGGTCGCGACCGCTTCCAGAGCCTGTCCGTGCTGGCGCTTGGTCAGGCTGGCGGCGACTTCGTCGCGTTTTCCGGCCGCGTCATCGTCCCCTTGCAGGGCTGCGAGGGCGAACCACTTGTAGCTTTCCACCAGATCCTGCTTCATGCCAAGGCCACGCGCTGCGAGGATGGCAAGGTTGAACTTGCTGTCTGCTACGCCATAGTCAGCAGCAATGCGGAACCATTTGACGGCGGAGGTGTAATCCGGTTTGCCATCGATGCCTTCTACATAGAGAACAGCGAGGTTGTGCATGGCTTTGATGTTGCCTTGCGCGGCTGCCAGAGAATACCAGTCCCGTGCCTGTGCCAGATCCTTTTCAACACCGCGGCCTTTTTCATAGAAGCTGCCGAGGCGGTACTGCGCTGGCGCTAACCCTTGCGCTGCTGCTTTGCGATACCAGTCCGCTGCTGCACCCAGATTGGCGGGAACCAGATTGCCCTCAGTGTAGCGGCGTGCAACTTCGAACTGGGCTGCAGCTTCGCCAGTGGTGGCGGCTGTGCGCAGATCAATCGGGCCGATTGCATATGGCAGATCGTAAGCGGACTGTTTTGGAGCAACCTGCTGAATTGGCTGCTGCGGAATGATTGGTGTCACCTGCTCGCCAAACCCAGAGGCTGTTGCGTGTGTGGTAGGAACGCTGGCCGTTGTGATTGGATCAGCGGCCACATTGGAAGCAACTTTTTGAGCTGGCTGTGCTTTGCTATTTCCCCCGCCAATGTCGGTTGCCTGACCAAAGATCAACTCTTTGGTTGGTTCGGACGGTGCGGTGGCGGAGCCAGACTGCCAGATGCTTGTGGAGCTGACGGGTGATGGTAACTCTGCCCCAGAAGGCATGGAGGATACGCGGCTGATAACATCAGGTGCTGCAATTGCGTCTACACCACCGCTCAGCAGGGAGGAGTTGTCTTTGCCTGGCATTGGTGCATCTGGCGCCATGATGCTTGGCATTGTGTCAGATCCTGCAGTGTCAACGCCGTCTGAACTGGAGAACAGACCTGTGTCGAACACCCGCAACGCGCCGATGGTCAGAAGAAGAGCCGCTGCTGCCAGCATGATTGCACGGCGGCGGTTGGATTTGCTTTCCTTCTTCTTGCCTTTTGTTTCTGTTTCAACTTTGCCCAACTCAACAGGTGCAGCAGACAGATTGATCGGCTCTTTCACCGCAGTCTCTGTCTCGCTTACGATGTCTTCTGAGCTTAAAGAAATAGGCTCTTCGGCTACCTGAAGTTTGCTGAGAACCTCAGCCGTTGCAGCTGCTTTTTTGGCGCGCAGGTTTTCAGGAACCTCAACATTTTTGGTCCGGTTCGGGCTGATGTAGTCACGCAGACGGCGTGCCCGTTCTGGTGCTTTGCTCGTGCCGGATGCTGGCTTTTCTTCTTCCTGCTTGGCTGTCTTCACTTCTTTGGCAGCCGCTTTTGCAGCACGGCGAGCCGCTGCTATGAAGTCTGCTTTACGGTTACGTGGACCTTCCGGTTCCGCCGCGGCAGAAGCCTGTTCCGCTGAGTTTCCTTTGCGCCCCATATTGAAGGCGCCCAGAATGCTGCTGATCTGCGTGTCGCCAACCAGTTTCTGGTGTTCGTTGGAAATCTCTGTGTTGCCGATGGCGTTGCGGATGCTTTCCAGATTTTCCAGGCGATGGGAAATGGTGCCCAGCACATCGCGCACATCTTGCAGCGCATGCTGGTCTACATCGTCTTTCTCGCCGGATGCTTCCAGCAGGGACTGCAGGTCGAGACGCAGCGCAGAAATGGCAGCTTCAACAGCCTCACCCTGCTCCGCGCCATTGCCCAGAGCCAGATTGTCCGTTGCAGCCTTTACTGCATCCTGTGCGATCTGCTGCGCCTTATCCACCATGTCGGTGTGAAGGCCTTTGATCTCTTGCTCGATGGTGCCGAAGCTGTTTTCCAGATTGCCGATCGCCCCAAACTGGGTTTGAGACATATCCAGCTTTTGAGAGAGGTCTGCAATCTGCTGTTCCAGACGATCAATCTCAACATCTGAGGACAGGCCAGACGGGCTGGAGATGGTTGCAGCCAGCTCCTGCAGTTGGGATTCAATGTCGCCGGAAGTTGCCAATGCACCGATGTGGCCGCGTAGTTCTGCGATCTCAGCGCGGATCATGGACATTGCTTTGTCGGAGGAACCAGCATGGGCACTGTCTTCAACCATCTGGGTCAGCGTCATCACACGCTGTTCAAGACGGGCAAGAGCCGCACTTTCGTTCTCGTTCAAAGCCACCTCGAAGGAGGTTTCCGTCAGGCGGACTTCGATGTCATCCACTTTGTTGCAGAGATGGTCGAGGCGACCTTCGATGGACGAGAAAGCCTGATCAAAGCCTGTTGTGGCTTCCGGACTTTTCTCCATGCGGTCCAGCTTTTGGCCGATATCAGAAAGGCGATCTTCCAAACGGTTCAGTTGATCGTTGTTGCCTGCTTTTTCCGGGCCTTCAGCCAGAATGTTGGAGATGGAATCCAAACGGCCATGCAGACGGTCAATCACTTCGCCATCTGGCATGCGCGTTTCAACGCTGCTGAGGCGAGACTGAATATCACGCTGAATTGCAGAGAAATGGTCCAGCTCATCCATGCGGGCTGTCAGGAACCGGATGCGCTGATCCACATCATGGATCATGCGGCCTGAATCCAGACGATCAATAACTTGTCTCAGCTGAGCAACTTCATCGCGGACAACTTCCAGACCAGCGGTGCCGGAGCGCAGCAAAACATCTTCCAGACGGTCACCCATGGAGGACAAACGGTTTTCCAGCGAGTTGAGCTGATCAACGCGAGGCAGTTGGCGGATTTGGTTTTCCACCTCGGCCATCCGCTCAGACAGGCTCTCGTAAATCGCCGGATCGACATTCTTTTCTGCCAGTTCCTGCAAGCGAGACTGGATGGATGCGTGCGCCATGCCCAGAGCATTGAGGCTGTCCTCAATGTCAGAGCGGGACAGTGCTGACTTCATCTGCTCCAGTTCGTGGCGCAGTTCTTTGAGCAGCAGGCCGTTGCCCTCTTCATCGCGCAGGCGTCCAATAATTTCGGAGAGCTGCGAGCGATTGTCGGAGGTGCGGTCCATCATTTCGTCGCGCAGGCTGTTGAGCTGTGTCTGCATGCCATCATGCAACTGCTCAAAGCGCGCTTCATCCGGCTCGCGCAACGTATCAAGCTGACTGGCCAGCTGCTTGAAGTGGCCGTCAATCATTGTGTTGAGCTCAGAATATTCCGCAGTTTGTGCTGGCTGCGGTGCTGCTGGTCTCTGGCTCTGCCGTGCTTCCACACCGTGCGGCATTGCACCTGCGTTGAAGCGAGGCTCCATCTGCGTGACCGGCGGACGAGCATAATCTTGCGCGGCGGGTGCCCAGTTCTGTTCTACAGAAGCTGGTTTCGGCTCCTGCATAGGCGCAGTACTTTCAGCTTTTGGCGGAACACCCTTCCCTTTTTCATTTTCGTTATGAGCAAGGGAGTTCAAGCGTTCATCCAGGGCGTTCAAGGCATCAAGCACAGAGCTGATGCGTTTTACCTTGGAATTCTCCG
>NZ_LCWX01000228.1:132767-141406 GCF_001431305.1 Pseudovibrio sp. POLY-S9 | reverse complement strand
CGTTTGGATCTTCGTCCTGTCTGGCCACGGGTGCGGCCCATTCCTGCTTTTCCGGCTGCATAGGGACAGCAGGATGAGCGGATGGCTGATGCGCACGCGGCTGCATTGGTGCAGGCTCAGCGTATTGCTGGGCACGGCGCTGCGGCGCATAAGCTTCAGGAGCCTGTGGTAAAGGAGCCTGTTCCTGTCTGCGCATAACTGGCGGGCGCGGATGCAGGAGCGGATCACGAGAAATACCAGCGCGTGCATACAGGTGCTGGTCGGCAGACGGATCGTACTGATCTTCATAGGCATGTGGGCTTGTTGACTGGTCGAGACCGGATCTCAGATCAGAGCGGTGCCATGGGTCACGATTTTGGGGATCACGAGCTTGGGAGTCACGAGTATGTGGGTCGCGAACATGAGGATCACGCGCATGCGGTGCATGCATGTGTTGATCACGTGCACGCGGCTGCGGTTCTGCATGAGCGAGGGGTGTACGGCCTTCAGACTGCATCAGGCGGCTTAGTGCCTGCGCAACTTCGTTCATCGCCGCTTCCTGAGACGTGGGATGAGGTTGTCCGTAGGGTTGCTGCGCCGCTGTACCAAATTCATCAGAATAGGGAGAATGGGCCGCATGCCTTGCTGCTGCAGGATTATGTTGCGCCATTCCACTTTCCTCCAACCACTTAACGTGGTCTGCATCCAGCCCTTCACCAAAGGACTTGTCTGAAGCGGATTTTCCAAATTCTGGTTTATTCCAAGACATGCCTGAAGGGCCTCATAAAACTGTCCGGACCGCGCCATGTCGTCCTTCCCTGCCCAAATCACATTATAAAAATAAACGTCAACCACTTTACGTGGTCTGTGAGTGGGTCAAGAAACGAATCACTTTGCGGTTTTGCACCGGTCTTAAAACTCGTAGGACTAGTTTTTTACTCGTTAGGGTAAATAGCGGGTTAATAGCTCGAATTCTGCGTGAAGAGCCCTTAAGGAATGTGAATTACGGCGGTTATCATGCAGATACCCTGCTATTTCAGGGAGTACGGAACAAACTCATGAAAATAATTCGTGTCCCGATTTACTCGAATTAAGGGTTATCAAGCCGCGCACGCTGGACCTACGTGTTCTTGCCAATGTATAAACTTGATGGAAATTGCGCGGTGCATCATTTAGCATGTACTTAAGTACGGATATCGTACATTAGAGGCAGTGTCGTGAGAGCAAAGAAGAACAGGTCAAGCAGATGAGCGAAGCCCTACATATCAATGAGATGATTGTTGATGTTGTTGCCAATGAGCTGGGTAAGGGAAAGAAGACACAGTTTACCATTGGCGACCTGGCAAAAGAATTTGATGTTACCCTCCGCACTCTTCGATTTTACGAGGACAAGGGCCTCCTGAATCCTAAGCGTGACGGGCTTAATCGCATTTACAATCGTCGGGACCGTGCGCGTTTGAAGTTGGTCTTGATGGGAAAACGTGTTGGTTTTTCTCTCACTGAAATCCGCAGTATGCTGGATCTTTATGATCTGCGTGACGGTCAGGTCACCCAGCTTGAGGTGGCGCTGAGCCGCTTTCAGGAGCAGATTAAAGTGCTTGAAGGTCAGCGCGCCAATATTGATGAAGCGATTGAAGACCTGCAGAGAACCGTCACGATTGTTGAAGGTATGCTGCGCGAAAAAAGAGGCTGATTTTCAGTCCGGTCAGGTGGGGCTTTTACCCCACCTTTTTGATTTATAGCCACTTATAGGCACCTGAATTTATTCATGAAGAATACGTTCAATATTTTTCACCTATAAAATACCGGCATATCTCCCGAACTTTCTTAATTTAATTGTTATCCAAGCCATAATCTCGCAAAACGCTTGCCACGCGGATGCGATACTTCTGGAAATATTCATTTTTTCCCAGTTGCTGCGCCTCCTGATGCTTTTCCTGAGTGCGCCAGCGCTTCACGGCTTCCTCGTCCTCAAAAAATGACAGTGACAAAATTTTCTCAGGATTGGTGAGACTCTGAAATCGCTCAACAGAGATAAACCCCGGGATTTTCTCCAGTTCAGGCTTAATTGAGGCGGCCACATCCAGATAACTGGCTTTGTGGTCTGCGAAGGGTTCAACTTCAAAAATAATGGCAATCATGCTGGGAACTTTCACGGCTTATTTGGCGATTACGGCTTTGCATGCGGCGTGGATGCAAGTGAGAGAAATGTTCTGTCTTCTTTCAGGATGAATTTTTCTCTCATAGCGAACTCATAGTTTTCGCGCCCGAGCGGGTCATTTGCAAGTGTGGCTCTGTATTCTTCATAGTGAGCCAAGCTTTGCACATTGTAGATGCCATAGGCCAATGTGGTGGAGCCTTCATGAGGGGCGTAGTAGCCAATCAAGTCCGCTCCACAGCGCGGGATCGCCTGCCCCCAATTGCGCGCGTATTGTTGGAATTCTGCCTTTTTCGTCGGGTCTATCTGGTAGCGGATAACACAGGTGAGCATCACTAATCTCCGGTTCAGTTCATCAATGCCCCCGGTGTAGCAAGCTGGCCTGCGCTGTTGTTTCGATCGTGATCGAACTATCAATTTTGCGTGTGTGCTATAGTCATCGGGCAGAATTCAAGAATGGAGCCCCACATGAAAGAAGGTCCGAATATTGCCGGGATTGCCGCGCTCATTGGAGATCCGGCACGGGCAAACATGTTGCAGGCTCTTATGACTGGCGTGGCGTTGACGGCCAGTGAGCTGGCTCAGGAGGCTGGTGTCACGCCTCAGACCTCCAGTTTTCATCTGGGACGGCTGGCGGAGGCCGGATTGGTCACCCTGCGCAAACAGGGGCGGCACAAGTATTACAATCTGGCAGATGCTGATGTTGCGGCTTTGCTGGAGGCCATGAGCGGCATTGCCATGCGCTCTGGAATGACGCGTGTGCGGACCGGGCCGAAGGAGCCTGCCCTGCGCAAAGCCCGTGTCTGCTACAACCATCTGGCCGGAGAGTATGGGGTGCAGGCCTATGACAGTCTGCTGGCGAGAGAGTTTCTGGTGGAAGATGGTGAGCAGCTTCACCTCACCGGAGACGGCCGATCCTTCCTGAGTGAGCTGGGCGTGGTGCTACCGGACAAGGAGACCAAGCGGCGGCCCTTGTGTAAATCCTGTCTGGACTGGAGTGCACGGCGGTCTCATCTGGCAGGAATTGCGGGCACCTCCCTGCTCTCCTTCTTTCTGGAGCAAGGCTGGGCCAAGCGTGTGGACGGGAGCCGCATAATCGAGTTTTCCAAAAACGGCGATTCTCGCTTTCACGCCATATTTTCCCTTTAAAATTGAGGGGCAGACAAAGCTTACCCGTCACTTTCATAGTACCAGAGGCAGGGTCCACTAAGATTTCACAGGGAAGTTATCAGGTGCAAACCCGCAGAATTCCGCGGATACGTACCTACCCCTAAGAAATTACACTTGGGTATAACTTGCCGCAGGCGCGAGGGCGCTCTATATTCCGTCACAAGTTGACGTTTACGCAAACGTTAAATCCATGCCTCTAGGGTTGGTCGGAAGGAAAAATTGCTATGCCGAGTTATAGTGCTCCCGTCGAAGACACTCTCTTTTTGCTCAAAGATGTTTTGGGTTACGAAAAACATTCCAACTTGCCCGGGTTCTCCGAGGCGACGCTGGATCTGGTTGAAGCCATCTTGAAAGAAGGCGCAAAGTTCTCTGAGGAGATCGTGCAGCCGCTGAACCATTCTGGCGATAAAGCTGGTTGTATCCGCCATGATGATGGCTCTGTGACAACGCCTCCAGGCTTTAAAGAAGCCTACAACGCCTATGTTGAAGCTGGTTGGGGTGGTCTGTCCGTTCCTGAGCAGTATGGTGGTCAGGGCCTTCCGTCCATCTTCTCCGGCATTGTGAATGAGTACATCTGTTCGGCGAATATGGCGTTTGCCATGTATCCGGGCCTGACAGCTGGCGCGATGGCTGCTCTGCATACGCATGCAAGTGACGAGATCAAGGACACTTACCTGCCTAAGATGGCAACCGGTGAGTGGACTGGCACCATGAACCTGACCGAGCCACATTGTGGTACGGATCTGGGCATGCTGCGCACCAAGGCTGTTCCGCAGGCGGATGGCTCCTACAAGATTTCCGGCACAAAGATCTTCATCTCTGCAGGTGATAACGATCTTTCCGAGAACATCATTCACCTCGTTCTGGCTCGTATCGAAGGCGCTCCTGCCGGCACCAAGGGTATTTCCCTGTTTGTTGTGCCGAAGAAGAAGCTCGATGCAGACGGCAATCCGGGTGAAATGAACGGCGTTTCCTGTGGTTCCATTGAAGAGAAGATGGGCATCCACGGCAATGCAACCTGTGTCATGAACTATGACGATGCGACTGGTTTCCTCGTTGGTGAGGAAAACAAAGGCTTGCGCGCCATGTTCGTGATGATGAACGAAGCGCGTCTTGGCGTTGGTATTCAAGGTTTGTCCCAGTCCGAAGTGGCTTACCAGAACGCAGTTATCTACGCGAAGGATCGCTTGCAGGGCCGTTCCCTGACCGGACCTAAGGCACCAGATAAGCCAGCTGACCCGATCATCGTGCACCCGGATGTGCGCCGCGTTTTGATGACCATCCGCTCCTTTAATGAGGCAGCACGTGCTCTTTACATGTGGACTGGCCTGCATGGTGATGTCTCTCATCTTTCCGAGGATGAAGCTGAAAGACAGTCTTCTGACGACATCATGGGTCTCCTGACCCCAGTGATCAAAGGCGTTATCACCGATAAGGGCTTTGACAACGCTGTGATGGCTCAGCAGATTTATGGAGGTCATGGTTACATTCAGGAATGGGGTATGGAGCAGTTCGTTCGCGACGCTCGTATCGCCATGATCTATGAAGGTGCCAATGGCATTCAGGCGCTTGACCTTGTTGGCCGTAAGCTGCCAGCAAATGGTGGCCGCGCTATTCAGGCATGGTTCAAAGAAGTTGGCGCACTTGTAAAAGAGCATGAAGGCGACGAAGAGCTGAGCGTTTACACCACGGCGCTGAAGCAGTCTTTGAAGGACCTTCAGGCCGCGACCATGTGGTTTATGCAGAACGCAATGAAGAACCCAGACAATGCGGGTGCCGGATCCAACGACTACATGCACCTGTTTGGCCTTGTTGCCCTTGGTTACATGTGGACCAAGATTGCGATTGCAGCAAAAGGTAAAATTGCTGAAGGCGCAAACGGCAAGGAAGACTGGCTGAACACCAAATTGACCCTTGGTACCTTCTTCATGGAGCGTATCATGCCGGAATCTTCTGCTCATCTGGCTCGCATCTCCACTGGTGCGGACACAATGATGAGCCTGGACGCAGAAGCGTTCTAATCACATTACCGTAACTCAAGGGCCCGGGACCTATCCCGGGCTCTTGTCCTGCCCTATTCTCAATCTGATATATTAAGCTGACAGATTTTAGGAGTCCGATATGGCGGAATATGAACTTCAGTGTTTTGCGCAAAGCGGCAATGCCTACAAGGTTGCGCTGATGCTGGAGCTTTCCCAGGCATCATGGACCCCGACTTGGGTTGATTTTTTCAATGGTGCGACCCGCGATCCTGAGTTCCGCAGTGAGCAGAACGAGATGGGGGAAATTCCCGTGCTGATCCACGGGGAAACACGGCTGACCCAGTCTGCCGTGATATTGGAATACCTTTCCCAGCAGCTTGGCACGTTTGGCTGGGAGAGCGAGGAAGAACGCCGGGAAATCCTGCGCTGGCTTTTCTGGGATAACCACAAGCTGACCAGCTATGTGGCGACCCTGCGCTATATGCGAGCCATGGTGAAGACCGGTGAAACCGATGTGACCCGCTTTTTTGAAGGCCGGACCATCGCCACTTTGAAGGTGCTGGACCAGCGCCTTGCGAACAGTGACTTCCTTGTTGGAAATCGCCCGACAATCGCAGACCTTTCGGTGTGCGGATACCTGTTTTGGCCAGAAGAGATTGGTGTGGACTTCGGCCCTTATTCAAATGTGAATGCATGGCTTGAGCGGATTAAGGCCCTGCCCCATTGGGTAGCCCCTTATGACCTGATGCCCGGCCACCCCTTGCCTACACCAGCCTGACCAATTTTTGCGGAGGACAATATGGCAGACGCCCTTATATTCGATCATGTGCGCACCCCACGCGGGCGCGGCAAGAAAGACGGCTCCTTGCATGAAGTTTCGACAGCGCGCCTTGCAGCGAACGCTCTTGAAGCCATCAGAGACCGTAATGAGCTTGATACGAAGCTTGTAGACGACGTTGTGCTTGGCTGTGTTGACCCAGTGGGTGATGCAGGCTCTGACATTGCACGTGCTGCTGTCTTCGCAGCAGACTATGACCGCTCAGTTCCTGGTATCCAGATCAACCGCTTTTGTGCGTCTGGTCTGGATGCTGTGAACATGGGTGCCTCCCAGATCATGTCCGGTCAGAACCAGCTGGTTATTTCTGGCGGTGTTGAAGCGATGAGCCGTGTAGGTCTTGGAGCTTCTGGTGGTCCTTGGCCTGCAGACCCGCAGGTGGCTATTCCTGCCTACTTCATGCCGCAGGGCGTTTCTGCTGACCTGATCTCCACCAAATACGGTTTCTCCCGTGATGACGTGGATGCATATTCCGTGGAAAGCCAACGCCGTGCAAAACAGGCATGGGATGAAGGCCGCTTCAAGAACTCAGTTGTTCCTGTACGCGACATCAATGGCCTGACTATTCTGGACCGTGACGAGCACATGCGTCCTGAAACAAACATGCAGTCTCTTGCTGGCCTGAACCCATCCTTTGAGATGATGGGCAGTATGGGTGGCTTTAACGCTGTTGGTATTCAGGCCCATCCTGAGATCGAAAAGATCAACCACATGCACCATGCTGGTAACTCCTCCGGTATCGTGGATGGTGCTGCAGCTGTGCTGATGGGTACCAAAGAGGCTGGCGAGGCTTACGGCCTGAAAGCACGCGCACGCATTAAAGCGTTTGCAAACATTGGTTCTGATCCGGCACTCATGCTGACAGGTCCGGTTGATGTGACCGAGAAGCTTTTGAAAAACGCTGGCATGGAAATTGGCGACATCGACCTGTTTGAGCTGAATGAAGCCTTTGCGGCTGTTGTTCTGCGTTACATGCAGGCGTTTGAGATTGACCACGCCAACATAAACGTAAACGGCGGTGCAATTGCAATGGGTCACCCACTTGGTGCAACTGGCGCAATGATCCTTGGTACAGTTCTTGATGAGCTGGAGCGTCAGGACAAAAACACTGCTCTTGTTACGCTGTGTATTGGCGCTGGCATGGGCACAGCAACCATCATTGAGCGCGTTTAAGGGGAGAGACGAACATGACTTACACACACTTTACCCTTGAAACCGATGCGGACGGCTTTGCAGTTCTGAAATGGGACTCGCCAGAAAAGCCGATGAACGTGTTTGACGAGAGCGTCATTCTTGAGCTGGACAAAGTCGTCGATGACATTTCCGCTGATGATGCGATCAAGGGCGTTGTTGTTGCTTCTGGCAAAAAAGCATTCTCTGCTGGCGCTGATCTGAGCATGATCGGCAAGCTGCTTGCTACTTTCAAAAAACGTCAGGCTGTTGATGCAGAAGGGGCTGCGAAGGACCTGTTTGACGGGTCTCGCAAACTGTCTCAAGTGTTCCGCAAACTGGAAACCTCAGGCAAGCCCTATGTAGCTGCTGTGAACGGTGTTTGTATGGGCGGCGGTACAGAGCTGGCACTGGCCTGTCATAAACGGATCGGTGCTGAAGAGAGCCTAAAAATGGCTCTGCCTGAAGTGAAAGTCGGTCTGTTCCCAGGTGGCGGTGGTACGCAGCGTGTTATGCGTATGGTTGGCGATCTGCAGGGTGGCTTGCAGTTCCTGCTGTTGGGGCAAACCCTTGATGCCAAGAAGGCCATGCGCCTGAAGTTGATTGAAGCTGTTGCGCCTGAAGCTGAGCTGATTGCTGCTGCCAAGAAGATGTTGGCAGATGGCGTTGACGCTGCCCAACCTTGGGACAAGAAGGGCTTCAAAATCCCAACCGGTAAGGTTTACTCCCCATCCGGTATGCAGTTCTGGCCTGCTGCAAACGCAATTTACCGTCAGAACACCTATGACAACTATCCGGGCGCACGCTACATGCTGCACTCTGTTGTTGAAGGCCTGATGGTGCCAATGGACACTGGCCTGACCATTGAGAGCCGCTACTTTGCCCATGTTCTGCAGAGCAAAGAAGCTGCCGCTATGGTTCGCTCCCTGTTTGGTTCTATGCAAGAGCTGAACAAAGGGGCTCGCCGTCCAGCTGGTGTGCCTAAGACACAACTGAAGAAGATTGGTGTGCTTGGTGCTGGCATGATGGGTGCAGGCATTGCTTATGTCACAGCAAAAGCTGGTCTTGAGGTTGTTCTGATCGACCAGTCCCAGGAAGCTGCGGACAAAGGCAAAGCTTACTCTGAAGGCCTTTTGGACAAAGCTATCAAGCGCAGCAAGTCTACTCCTGAGAAAAAAGAGAAGCTGCTGAGCCTGATCACTGCGACCACCGACTACAACGCATTGAGCGATGTGGATCTGGTAATCGAAGCTGTGTTCGAAGACCGCGAAGTGAAGCGTGTTGTGACTGAAAAAGCTGAAGCAGCTATGCCAGCTTCCGCAATTTATGCGTCCAACACCTCTAC
>NZ_LCWX01000228.1:128674-132670 GCF_001431305.1 Pseudovibrio sp. POLY-S9 | reverse complement strand
TCTTCCGATCACATCACTGGCAGAAGCGTCTTCCCGTCCAGCTGACTTCATCGGCATTCATTTCTTCTCTCCAGTCGACAAGATGATGCTTGTTGAGATCATTTTGGGTGAGAAGACCGAGGACAAGGCAACTGCTGTTGCTCTGGACTATGTGAAGGCCATCAAGAAGACCCCGATTGTGGTGAATGACAGCCGAGGTTTCTACACCTCCCGCGTGGTTGGCACATATGTTCGCGAAGGCATCATGATGCTTTCCGATGGTGTTCCGGCAGCGATGATCGAGAACGCTGGCAAGATGGCAGGCATGCCTGTTGGTCCGCTGTCTCTAGGTGATGAAGTTGCACTGGACCTTGCCTGGAAGATTAAGGAAGCGACCAAGAAAGACCTTGGCGATGCTTATCCTAACAGCGGTTTTGACACCATTTTGGATGCAATGGTTGTTAAGAATGAGCGCTTTGGCCGTAAGAACACCAAGGGCTTTTACGACTACAAAGGCAAAGACAAGGCTCTGTGGCCTGGCATTACTGACATCACAGGCCCATCCAAATCTGCCGATGAGTTCGACGTTGAAGAACTGAAGGACCGTCTGCTCGGCATTCAGGCTCTTGAAACCGCTCGCGTGTTTGAAGAGAACTGCCTGACAGACGTTCGTGAAGCAGATGTTGGCTCTATCCTCGGCTTTGGCTTTGCACCGTTCTCCGGTGGCACGCTGTCCTACATCGACGGCATCGGCACCAAAGAGTTCGTAGAGCGCTGTGACAAGCTGGCTGCAAAATGGGGTGACCGCTTCGCACCAAACAAACAGCTGCGCGCAATGGCCGACGCTGGCGAGACCTACTACGGTAAGTTCTCCCCTGCAGAGGCTGTCGCAGAAGCTGCTGAGTAAGACAGGCCAGGCTGAGCTTTATTGCTCAGCCCTCTGGTTTGAGATTGAAGTGCCGGTGGGAGAAATCTCGCCGGCGTTTTTCTATGTAGAGACTTCTAGGCTAACAGGCTTGAACTCGTATCTCTTTTCACTGTTGTTAGCCTCGACTAACCGGAAGCCATTTCGAGTATAAAAAGCATTTGCGCGGCTTTCTGGGAAAGTTTCAAGGGTGATCGGCTTTCCCAGTTCTCTTGCAAAGCATTTCATTCGTGTCAGAACATCACTTCCAACTCCACGACCTTGAGCTTCTGGCCGAAGATAAAAACGCTCCAGATACAAGTGGTCTTCACGATCCCACAAAACGTAGAAGCCTACGGTCTCACCTTCCATGATGATCTTTCGTGTGGTTGTTGGATCAAACGTGCTTTGAAACTTCTCCCGATAAAACGCGATGTCAAACATTCCATTCGCAGCCCATTCATCTTTCATAGCTTGCTGGCGGATGTCTGCGAGCAGGTCAAAGTCGGACTTGACCGCTGCTTCCAGAGTAAACCTTTCAGCCACATCTGAGCACTGAAAAGGCATCCACTCATATATCTTCTCCTGTTCCCTCTCCTCAACTAGCTCAAATCCTTGGCGGAGATAGAATGCGTTGGCGCGGCTTTTGGGGAGGACTTCGAGGCGGATGGGTTTGTTTTGGGCGGTGGCTTGTTGTTTCAGAACCGTGAGGATGTCTGCACCAATGCCACGGCCCTGGGCCTTTGGGTGGAAGTAGAGGCGTTCGAGGTAGAGGTGGTCCTGTTTGTTCCAGAGGACGTAGAAGCCGAGGACTTCGCTTTCTTCAATGATCTTCCAGGTTGAAGCCGGATCGAAGCTGTCTTTGAAATACTGCCGGTAAAGCACATGGTCGAACAGACCGTTGGCTTCCATATTGGACTTCATAGCTTGCTGACGGATATCTGCGAGCAGGTCGAAGTCAGCGGAGTTTGCAGGTTCTAAGCGCCATGAGGGGCGCTCTAAAAGAGCCTGCTGGTCCTCACCGTGTTTGCCAATCTCATCCTGTTTCATCATACGCCCCATCCGGTGATGAAATTACACCTGCCTCTTGCAATGTGCTGAAGGACACTCGCGAAGCCTGTCAAATCCTATACCAGAGGTTGATGATAATAATGTAGCAAAGATCTCGCGATGCCTATCAATACCCAGAGCCTCACTAATGTTCAGTCCACACATCCGTTGCAATCGGCAGCTGGTGCACAAAACGTGCAAAGCGCTAATAAAGCTGTCGAGGTTGGACAGTCCTGGAAAGGAAGCCTCAACTGGCAATCAGGGGCGACGCCGCTTGAAGACAACTCCCACTTTCGCGATCACCTGACCAATCAAGCTGCTTTGCTACAGCCCACTGCGCACAGCTGCATGAACTGCAAGGAAGCTGTTCTGCTGATGGGGCTTAAGGCTTATGCGGACACACCGGAGAGCAACCGGGTCATTCGCGAGCTGGAAGACAATCTCAACTACGACATTGGCTACAATGAAATTCTGGATGAGGTTGTCGGATACGACAACAGCGAGCCAGCGACCTCCTTTGAAGCAGGTGATGTGGTGTTCTTTTTTGCGGACACGCATGTGGCACTGGGAGCGGAAGACGGCAAGGTGCTGAGCCTGTGGTTTGGACCGGGCGATAGCAGCAATCTCCAGGAGGCTGGCCCAGAAGAGCTTTTTCAGCTGACAAAAGAAAATCCAGAGACCTACTATCAGGCAGCTAAAGGCTGGTTCAATGTGGAATCCGGCGATTATGAAATTGAACTCCAGTTTCTGGAGGTTAAATCTCAGCTACAGGATGCGTTGGAAGAAAACGGAACACTCTCGGACACTCAGCGCTATGAGTTCAGAGATAAAATTGACGGACTGCTCCGGCAAGCTGGTGCTGATCCCAACAATGCCTGGGAGTTCATCACCGTCGCTAAGCAGCCTCTGGAAGTCCTTGGGACGTAAAGACCAGTTTCACGCCTCACTTACTGTGAGAGAGCACTTTGGCGCATACTCATAGTAGTTATTGGAGCCTTCTGAATGGGTCACGCGAAAGCCGTAGCCCTGGTAGAAATCGTTAGCGCGGCTGATGCGGAGAGCGTCGAGGCGGATGGGTTTGCTTTGCTCATCCGCTTGATCCTTGATCTGTTGCAGGATCTTTGAGCCGATGCCGAGACCTTGCGCTTCAGGCAGCAGGTAGAACATGTCCAGATACAGATGATCGGGGTGGTGCAGGACCACATAAAAGCCGACTGTCTTGCCGCTCTTCTGGATCTTCTCAGGTGCGTATTCGCTTAGGAATATCTCTCTGGCTTCGTCGTGATTAAACAGCCCATTGGCTTCCGCACTTTCCTTCATAGCGGTGTAACGAATGTGCTGGAGTTCTTCGAAGTCTTCCTGAGATGCGGATTGGAGTTGGAAGGCTGGTTCTGGGGTGAACTCGTAGTAGTTGTTGAAGTCCACGTTGTGCGTGAAGTTGAAGCCTTGCGCTAGATAGAACTTGTTGGAGCTGCTGATACGCAGCGCTCCAAGCCGGATTGGTTTGTTCAGCTGCGTAGCTTGTTCTTTGATGTTTGTAACAATCTGCCCACCAATACCCTGCCCTTGGGTTGTTGGGTGCAGGTAGATCATATCAAGATGGATGTAGTCCTGATATTCATGCACCGCTGTAAAGCCGAGCAACTCTTCGCCTTGCATAATCTTTAGCGTGGCCACTGGCTTGAAGTCATCAAAGAAATGTCTGCGGGCAAGGGCATAGTCTGTGAGATTATTAGCTGCCCATTCGTCTTTCATCGCTTCATGGCGCAGGTCTGCGAGCTGTTTGATGTCTTCCGGTTCAGCGCGTTTCAGAATGAAAGTTGGTGCACTCTGCGGCATGCTTTCCAGCGGGAGTTCGTAGTAGTTGTCGAACTCTGCACTGTGGGTATGCTGGAAACCGCGGCGCAGATAGAAGGCGTTGGCTTTGCTTTGTTTCAACGCACCCAGGCGGATTGGCTTTCTTTTTGAGAACGCATGCGCTTTGATCCGGGAGATCACGGCAGCTCCGATGCCACCTCCCTGGGCGCTTGGGTGAACGTAGAGGTGGTCGAGCCAGATGTAAT
>NZ_LCWX01000228.1:117473-128575 GCF_001431305.1 Pseudovibrio sp. POLY-S9 | reverse complement strand
CCTGGCGGTCCCGCAGTACATAGAACCCCAAAATCTGTTGTCCTGAGACGAGTTTGAAGGTGTCTTCACAGACAAAGCTGTTCAGGAAACGTTCGCGCGCTCGGTCAGGGTCGAAACGGCCCAGCGCTTCAAGGCTTTCGCGCATGGACTGGACGCGGATGTTTGCGAGGAGATCTGCGTCTTCCGGTTCCGCAGCGTAGACAATAAACGGCACACCAATAACTTTCAGCAATAACCTGAGCGTACAATTTGGATTTGCATCTATGCAATATCCCTCAGGCTTCCTATATAGAAATCAATGTTAAGCAGTATGCACTAAACTTAGGACAGTCAAACTGCTTTGACCTTTTATTGCAGTGCGTTTCCTTATCCGAAAAGCGGTTTTCAGCATTCGGGGATACGCGTTGGTGTAGCGGAGATTTTGATGTCAAACGATAAGTTCAACCGTTTTCTTGGAGACTCGCCGGGGCGCGTTCTCATTCGGCTGATTTTTCTATCGTTGATTGTCGGGATTGTTTTGTCTGCGCTGGACTTTTCACCGCTGAGCCTGATCTATTCTGTGCAGGATTTCTTTGTCAGGATCTGGAATATGGGCTTCTCAGCGATTGAACGCTTTGGCTCCTACTTCTTCCTTGGAGCCATCGTCGTGGTGCCACTGTGGTTCATTACTCGCCTTATGAACTGGCGCGGGCGTTAACCGCGCCTGCTCCGGCAGAGAAACCACTACTGCATACAGATGTTGTGTATGTTGGTTGACAGGTTGTCGAAGATCTCCGGATCTTCGCTCGTGTTGCCAATCAAAACGGCAACTTCCAGTGCTGCAAGCACGAAATCGGATTTCACCAGCGCTTCTTCAGAGGACCAGCTGCCACTGTATTCCAACAGGTCCGCCAACCAGACACGGTTGCGGCGCGCGAAAGTCGCAGCAAGTTCCTGAAGCTCATCCGGCAGTTCTTCATCCTTGTCGCCCAGCACTGCTGAGAGGAACAGCTCACCACCGTCTGCCATGCCTGCCTGAAAGGCGGCAATGTAGGTATCCAGCGCTCTGCGAAAGTGAAGAGTTTGCGTGGCAGGGTCACCCAGGATCTGCAGGAAGCGGTCGATATACCTTTGCAGCACGGCATGCTCTACCCCCTTTTTGGAAGAGAACATTTTCGAGATATCCTGCTCGCTTGTTCCAGTACTGCTGGCAAGCTGGTCGACATCCAAGCCCAACAGCCCGCTTTCCCGGATCATGTAATCCGCAGTATCCAGTACAACGCTTCTATTGGTGACTACAACACCCATATGTGTCTCCTAGCCTTCCGAGGCATTTTATTTGCACTTTACGGAGGGGATACTGCGCATTTTTCATAAAATGGCAAGACACATTTACCTATTCAGTTCTTAATGGTGGAATATTACATTTAACTAAAATTTTATATAAATAGGACTTGTTTTTGAATCATAAGTACTTCGCTGCCACTCGGTACAGATTTGAATGCCGGTTAACCAATAGTCGAAGATTATACGAATAACCACCTCCCAGCACACCTGCAAGTGGAAGCCCCTCATTCCTTACCAGTTTAAAGACCAGTTCCTCTCGTTTTCGCAGCCCCTCATCAGAGAGTGCAAGACGCCCTAAACGGTCATCATGATGAGGGTCGACACCCGCATTGAAGAACACCAGGTCAGCTTTGAAACTGGTGAGAACATGTTTGAGCGCCCCCTCCAGGATCTCAAGATATTCGTCATCCTCCATGCCATCGGTCAGGGGTACATCCAGTGTGGAAGCTTTCTTACGGACGGGGTAGTTCTTTTCTGAATGGAGGGAAAGTGTGAAGACGCTGGTGTCATGGGCGAAGATATCAGCAGTCCCGTCTCCCTGATGGACATCCAGATCAACAATGAGCACGCGGCGTACCATGCGCATGGCCTGTACCGCCCTCACTGCAACGGCGACATCGTTGAACACGCAAAACCCTGCTCCTTGTGCAATACGGGCATGGTGCGACCCACCGGCAGTGTTGCAGGCGACGCCATGCTCCAGTGCCAGCATTGCTGTGAGCAGAGACCCACCTGTTGCGCATTGCGCACGGAAGGAAACGCTTTGGGTCATAGGAAAGCCGATCTCACGCGCGATGGCGTGAGGAACATTACAGCTGAGAACCTGATCGACATAGTCTTTTGCGTGCACCCGCAGCAGGTCTTGTCTGGAGATTGGTTCCGGCTCGTGGAAATCATAGAGTGCACCGTCTGGATCGGTTTGCTTCAACCATTGAGCCAATTCGGCATATTTGCGCATTGGGAACCGATGATTTTCGGGAATGTCTGCCGTGTAGGCTGGATGGTGCACGATTGGGAGCTTCACAGGGGCAGTACCTTCTTAGAATTCGCTTTTACTTTCTCGTTTCCTTATCCGAAAACCGGTTCCCACGTTTCGGAGATACATTCTTATCTATAGCAGTTCTGCGCAATATGGTATGGACAAACGCAGAACAAACAAATATGCAAATGATACTTTGATTATCCAATCCATTTTGAGCTGCTTGCTGGTGCTGCACTCGTGCGTTTGAAGGTTTCCCGCGTGTCTACAAGTTTCAAGGTGACGAACCGCTCTTTCCTTGCGCTCGCCGTTCCTATGACACTGGCGTATATCTCCACTCCTTTATTGGGGCTGGTTGATACCGCGGTGATTGGACAGTTGCATGATGCTGCCCTTTTGGGTGGTCTGGCTGTTGGTACGATCCTTTTTGATGTAATTGGCGCTTTCTTCTACTTCTTGCGAGCCGGAACGACAGGCCTTGCCGCACAGGCTCTTGGTGCCAACAATGGCAATGAACTGCGTGCAGTGCTCGCCCGTGCCCTTTTGCTGGGTATTATTGGTGGCATTGTCGTCATCTTTTTACAGTGGCCGCTTCTGACGTTTGGCTTGCCCATTATTGGCGGGACGGATGCGGTGCAGGAAGCTGCGGCGACATACTTTGCGATCCGTGCGTTTTCAGCACCGTTTGTGCTTGCCAACTATTCCATTCTTGGTTGGTATCTGGGCCTCAGCAAAGCCGGTATCGGACTGCTCATTCAGACCTTCCTGAATGTCATCAATATGGTGCTTTCTGTTGTGTTTGTGCTCGTGTTTGACTGGGGCATTCCCGGTGTCGCTGTGGCAACCTTTATTGCCGAGATGCTGACATTTGGCCTTGGTCTTTTTCTGATCAAGCGCGAGCTCCACGGCGCACGCCTGCCTTCGTTTTCTCAGATCATCATTTGGGAGAAACTGAAGCCGATGCTGGCCCTGAACCGGGACATTATGATCCGGTCCATGGTGATGCTGTTTGCCTTCGGCTTCTTTACCTCTCGCAGTGCTGCTCAGGGAGAAGTGGTGCTTGCCGCCAATGCTGTGCTTGAGAAGTTCATTCTGATCGCAGCATTCTTTCTGGATGGTACGGCATCAGCTGCAGAACAGGTGATTGGGCAAGCAATCGGGGCCAAACAGCGGACTGCCTTCCGCAAAGCCCTGCGGCTCTCCATCAGTTGGGGCTTTGGGCTTTCCTTTGGCGCGGCAGTCGTGTTGTGGGTGGCTGGCGGACCGGTTATTGACCTACTGACAACGCATACAAAGGTGCGAGAAACAGCGCGTACCTATATGATCTGGGCTGCACTGACGCCGATCATTGGCACACTGGCCTTTCAGATGGATGGTGTATTTATTGGTGCAACATGGTCTCAGGATATGCGGAACTCTGTTGTGGTCTCCACCATCCTGTTTCTTGCCAGCTATTACCTGCTTTATCCGCTCTACGGAAACCACGGCCTGTGGTTCTCATTGCTGGTGTTCTTCGGGGCGCGTGGTTTGACCCTTAGTTATCTCTGTGTGGTTCGCGAACGCCAGTATTTTGGAGCTCTCCAAAAGGCATAATTTCAGGACTTCCTCAGCTGAAAGCAGCTTTTCTTGCCCGATATGCATACCCGGGCAAGACGCAAGTCACGTGCTAAGCAATGTCGATGGTGACTTTGCCCATGTGCTGTGCCTGATCCATGTAGGCATAGGCTTCGTCGATCTGGGACATGGAGAACGATTTGTCTATGAGCGGTTTGATCTGGTGCTTGGAGACAAACGCACACAGGTTCTCAAAATAAGCACGGGAGCCGACCAGAACGCCTGATAGCGACGAGTTATTCAGGACAAGCTGGCTGATATTCTCAGGGGCGTGTGCCCAACCAGTCAGAACACCCACTTGTGTAATCAGGCCATGTGCGGCAACGGCACGTATGGATCGCTCCAGCGTTTCCTTACCGCCAAGGTCCAGAACCACATCAGCGCCATGCCCATCTGTCAGTTCTCTCAGTTCGACATCCCAATCTGGTGTTGTTTTATAGTTGATCGTTATGTCTGCTCCCATCTCCTTTGCTTTCTCCAGCTTTTCATCTGAGGAGCTGATGAGGACAACGCGGGCTCCAAACGCTTTGGCGAGTTGCAGAGCGAAGATGGCAACACCACCCGTGCCTTGTATCAGAACGGTATCTTCTGGTCGCAAAGCCCTGTGTTGTTCAAAAAGGGCATGCCATGCTGTGACGCCAGCGCAAGGGAGTGTTGCTGCTTCCTGAAAGCTCATATGATCAGGAACCTGCACAAGGGTATCCTGATGAAACTTCGCTTGCTCTCTTAAAACGCCCGGCTGATCAGCTGAGCTGATTGCGGAAGATAATGCGCTTGGCTGGAATGAGCCATCGAGCCAGTCCTGAAAGAAGGTTGGCATGACACGGTCTCCAACAGACCATTTTGTGACTTGCTCACCTACAGCAATGACTTCCCCTGCCCCATCGGACAATGGCACAAGATCCGCTGGCATTTCACCGTACTGGCCTTTTCGGATCATCTGATCTCGTGCATTCAGGCTTGCGGACTGCAGAGCAATCTTCACTTCGAATGGTCCAAGCGGTTCTGAAGGGAACCTGTGGGAGCTGAATGTGTTTCCGTTTAAAACGATGCCCTGATGATGATTTTGCGCGTGATTAGGAACGGTCATTGAATGATCTCTTAATGAAATATATGAGGCAGGCCTTGGCTGCCTTGAAGGTTTTGTTGAGTTGATGCGCCTGATCACACAACGCAGGCAACGTGCTGCTTGATGTGATCAGGCGTGGCACTTGCTTTTAGCTGGCAAGTTTGCTTGCAATTGTTGCGACGTGGCGCCCCTGGTCACGGGCCAGTTTCAACTCATCCTCACTTGGCTGGCGAGAGCCATCCGGGCCAGCAAGGGTGCTGGCGCCATATGGGGAACCACCGCGCACTTCAGTGATATTGAAGAGTTCCGGACTTGAGTACGGCAGGCCAACAATCATCATGCCGTGGTGCGCCAGTGTCGACCAGAAGCTGGTGATGGTTGTCTCGTTACCACCACCTGTTCCAGTGGATGTAAACACCGAGCCGACTTTACCAATCAGCTTGCCGCCAGCCCACAACCCTCCGGTTTGATCCAGAAAGTTACGCATCTGCGATGCCATATTGCCAAAGCGCGTTGGGGTACCAAAGATGATGGCGTCATAATCTGCCAGCTCACCTGGCTGCGCGATCGGCGCCTTTTGATCTAGCTTGAAGTGACCGTTTACAGCAACTTCTTCCGGCACAAGTTCCGGTACGCGCTTTACAACCACAGTCGTTCCAGCGACATCTTCAGCCCCCTCACGGATGGCCTCTGCCATGGTTTCGATGTGGCCGTAGCTTGAGTAATATAAAACGAGAACTTTGGTCATGGGTCTTCCTTCATGTTGCTCTTACAGTGAAGGTAAAGCACCGACATAAATGAACAATATCACATTAAATAGAATGTCTGTTCATTATATATTGACAGTTGTAGAGATTTTCGTGCCACTCAGTGGACGGCGGATATCTTTGGCTGGTGTTCTCACAATGAAAAAGGCCAGACTTCCTGCGAAGCCCGGCCTCACTTATCGATAGGTGTGAGCCTCAGTTCTCCAGCGATTTATCAGCCCAGATGTCATTGTCGATGCCGACAAGTTCCTGCAAGTTGGCAACCTTGCGGGCAGCAACGAGGCGGGACAGATGGTGGTTGATCTTCTTCACCAGCGTTTGTCCTTCATAAACCATGCCGGAATAGAGCTGTATCTGGTTTGCGCCTGCAAAGATCTTCGCTGCGGCTTTTTCTGGTGTGTCTACACCACCGACACCAAAAAGCGGCAGATCCGGACCGACTGCACGTCGGGTTTTCGCCAATGCAATGGTGGCTCGTTCAAACAGCGGTGCGCCTGACAACCCGCCTGCTTCTTTGGCCTGCAGCTGATCCTTCAGCGTGGCTGGACGGGCGATGGTGGTGTTGGAGACAATCATACCATCGACCTTGCTGGTCAGGACGACTTCTGCGATCTCTTTCAGCGCCTCGTCTGTCACGTCTGGGGCGATTTTGAGCATGACAGGCACCTTACGGCCTAAGCGGTCTTCCTGCTCGTTGCGCGCTTCCATAATGGCGGTGAGCAGATGCCCCAGTGCATCCTTCTCCTGCAAGTCCCGCAGGCCGGGTGTGTTGGGAGAGGAAATATTGGCCGTCAGGTAATCCGCCAGTTCTGCAAAGCGCTTTACACCCAGAACATAGTCCGCAACACGATCCTCTGAAAGCTTGTTGGCGCCAACGTTGATGCCGAGCACTCCTGGTGTGTGGCCTGCTTTGCGGATGCGCTCGTAGACGACATCGTGACCGTCATTGTTGAAGCCATAGCGATTGATTACGGCGCGATCTGCACTCAGGCGGAAATTCCTAGGCTTTGGATTACCTTCCTGTGGCAGAGGGGTGACCGTTCCCACTTCAACATGGCCAAAGCCAAGTTTCATCAGTGGTGTGATGGCTTCGGCATTTTTGTCGAAGCCTGCTGCCATGCCCACCGGGTTCTTAAAAATCAGATCGCCCCACTTGTATTCGAGAGCCTTGTCCTCGATCTGGCTGAATGTGGGCGCGAGACCTGAGGCCAGCATCTTGATGGTTGCGTTGTGGGAGGTCTCCGGGTCCAGACAATGCAGTGCCCGGATACCAACTTTGTTTATGAGGTTTTCAATCGACATTTACAGCTCCGGAAACTCGTGATTGCCATTTGCATCCAATGGCAAAGGTTTGACCCATATAGCTTTGGAGGCGGGAAACTTGCCATAGAGATGCGGAAAGAGCGTTCCACCCCGGGAGGCTTCCCACTTCATCTGCTCTTCAGGGAAATCTTCGCTTTCAACGGCAATCAGCAGCAAGTCGGTTTGTCCCGCAAAGTACAACGCTGCTGTTTCTTTTACGGTCTCGGCGCTGGAAAAGTGGATATAACCATCGGCCAGATCGATCGGTGCACCCGCAAAGAAACCGGCTGCTTCAGCTTCTTGCCAAAGCGCCTTGGGGGCGATCTTGAATATGAGGGACATGGGACTTGCCTTTCAGGAGAGACGTCTACTCAACTGAAGTCATGCTCTTACATCCACAAATCAGTGGCTGGCAACCCCTCTCTTTCGTCTAGAGCTTGCAATAGGATTTTATTCACCACATACAAGATTTCTTTGAGATCCGGTCGCAGTTGGCTTTTTAAGTCATATCTGCGTTCGTTTCAGGTCACGCCGTTGCTGCCGCAGGAGGATATATGCTGGATCACGAACACCTTTGGGCCGCACTTGATAAACTGGCTGCGCAGCATCAACTGACGCCTTCAGGATTGGCGCGCAGAGCTGGGCTTGATCCGACCTCTTTCAATCCTTCCAAGCGGTTCGCTGCGGATGGTCGTCCGCGTTGGCCTTCTACGGAGTCGCTTGCCAAGGTGCTGGAAGTCACCCAGATGTCTTTCTCGGACTTTGCCGCTTTGCTACAAGATAAAACCGAGATCTCAAGTACACATTTCAGGTCTTTTCCAGCTTTTCTTTGCACTAGTGATGAGTTGAGGGAGGTTGATCCGCAGCAGCTTTCCGATTTTCAGTTGGATAAATTCTGCGATAGCTTCATTTTTCCGAGTTCTCAGAGTGAGAAATTCTTCGCGCTTGAAGTTTCGAGTAATAGTTTTGAACCATACTACAGGGAAGGACAAATTCTCATCGTCTCTCCCGAGGCTTCTTTGCGGCGGCATGATCATGTTTTGATAGCAACCAAATCCGGAGATCTTCATTGCGGTGCTTTGCAACGGCAAACAAACGAGCGCATTGAATTTCGACGGGACACTCCTGACGATAAGCCAAGGGTGGTTCAGGTTGCAGATCTGGTTTGGGCAGCAAGAATTTCATGGGTGAGCCAATAAGCAAACAGGGCGCTTATGCGGATTACCAAGACCACAAGTATTCTTTTTGGAGCTTTGCTTCTTGGCGCCGGGTTTTATGCGCTGACAGAATACAATGCAGCGACAGCCCTGCGTGGGAATGCGCGCACATTGTACCGCCCTTCTTCGTTTCCTGTTGAGCATAAGCCGACGGCAGAAGAGAAGCAGCGGGAGCTGGCTGCGCTTGAAGCTGCCCGCGTTGCAGCTGAGGCAAAAATTCCCAAGACGCCGCTCAAGCATCCTCAAACACTTCGCAATGTTGGCGGCAGTCGCACGCCCCCTCCTCCTGTAACGACGCAGCTCCAACGCGTTGCACATGTTAAAGTACCTCGCAAATCCAAGCAGCCTCCTCCGAAGGAACTCGTGCTGTATCGCCCTGTTGCCGTTGACGGTGCAACTCTAAGTGATAAAAAGAAGAGAATATCCCTTCATCACATTCAGCCTGTACCGCTCAGCACAACATGCCCCAGTGAAGATGGTGAAAGATGGCCGTGCGGTATCAGAGCACGGACGGCTTTGCGTGCTTTTATCCGCCAGAAGCGTGTCACCTGCTCAGATATGAAATCAGTGCAAACAGATGAATATGCTGCTTCCTGCAGTGTGGGCAAACATGATCTTGCCACTTGGCTGATTGAAAATGGTTGGGCCAAGGCTGAACGGGATGCGCCAGATTCACTGAAAGAGATCGCGGCACGGGCTCGGTGGTCTGAGCAAGGCATCTGGCGTTCCAAGCTGGTTCAGCTGAGCGAGGATGAAACCGCAACACTGGTAAACTCCTGGGAGGAGCTGGATGATGACAGCACCTCAACCACACCACTGGTGATGGAAGGAGAGCCTGCAATAATCTGGCGTCCACGCAACAGCGCGGCTGCGGAGACGTCTGCCACCGAATAATTCACTTTTTACAGGGCCTTGGAGAATAAAAACATAATGTCAGGGGTTTGGAATACACTTAAACGAGAGGCCTGCTTTCTTGCAGGTGCTGCAACCACAGCCTTCTTCTTTCTGGCTGGGGCGGATCTCTTATTGCCCACCTCTGCTCTCTTTGTGCAGATGTTCTGTTTCATCTGGCTTTTTGGTGTCATGTTGTGGTGCGCCTTTGGCGTGGTGCGCCATGCAGACTGTCTGGCAGTCATTCTTGGTGAGCCTTACGGAACGCTGATCCTGACGCTCTCGGTGATCGGCATTGAGGTCTCCCTGATCGTTTCTATTATGCTGACAGGTGGGACGAATGAGCCTCTGGCCCGGGATACGATGCTGGCGGTGCTCAATATCGTGCTGAATGGCATGGTGGGCATCAGTCTGCTTCTGGGAGGGCTCAAGTACGGGGAACAGCCTTTCAACACACAGGGCGCCCGCTCTTTCCTTTCAGTCCTTATTCCGCTCGCTACTTTTTCTCTGATCCTTCCCCGCTATACGACCTCAACAGCTGACCCTTCCCTTTCGACGGGACAGCAGATCTCGTTTGCGGTGATGATCAGTCTGCTCTATGCGATCTTCCTTGCCACTCAGAGCATCCGGCATAAGTCTTTCTTCATTCAACCTAAACCACACTCTGGTGTGGCGCTGTCCTTCTTGATGGCGAAGGATGAAGCTGAAGACGATAAGCATGCTCACGATGATGATGATCATCATGACCTGGAGATCTATTCAACCAGCTATCACGCGATCTTCCTGATCCTGACCATGCTGCCGATTGTTCTGCTTTCCAAAAAGTTCGCGGTGCTGGTGGACTTTGGCATTGCCAGCTTTCATATGCCTGCTGCGTTTGGTGGTGTTCTCGTTGCGCTTCTGGTTCTTACTCCTGAAGGCTTGGGCAGCTTCCGTGCGGCGCTCTCAAACAGGTTACAACGCTCCGTGAACATCTGTCTTGGATCAGCTCTGGCGACCATCGGTTTGACAGTTCCGGCTGTTCTGATCGCAGCCGGGATCTTTGATATTCACATTGTGCTGGGTGTGAAGGATACGGACATGATCCTGCTGCTCCTGACACTCATTTTGAGTATGATCACGTTTACCGGCAGCCGAACGAACGCCCTACAGGGCGCTGTCCATCTGGTGTTGTTTATCTTCTACTTCATTCTGATCTTCCAGCCCTAGCAGATCACGCTTAACCAACTCGTTGATCACATGATCCACCCAGTGCTGATTACCAATCGGCGCTGCGTGGATTCCGTCCTCGCAGAAGCCCTCAGCCGTGATCCCCGGAGTGACGGAGATAGCAATGGCACCGCGCTCATGGCACAGCTGTGTACCGACACGATTGATCATCTGTCGGCGAGGTTCCAGAACAGCACCTAATCCCCACGAGAGCGCGGGCACGTTCATTGGTGACATGAGGTTGGACCAGTAAATCCGGGCATGAGGGTACTTGCTACGCAATGCATAAATCAGCTCGCCGAACCCTTTCTTCCAGGCTTTGCCAGAGCGGAAGTTCTTCAGGTCATTAAAACCGATACTGATGTAAATGTGTGTGTAATCGGTGTGCGGCAGATTGGGGACGACCACATCACGGATTTGGCTGGAGGTTGCAGAGTTGTTGCCAGCAGCCCGCCATTTAACAGGCCGTCCGGATACCCCTGCCATTTTGTGAGCCATCTTACAGGTCAAGCCATTTGTCGTGTGGTCCAGCCCCACTCCAGCAACGGAGGAATCGCCAACAACAAGCAGATTGATCAACTGGCCCTGACCGGGAACCGCACCAAATTGCGGTCCTGGTGCTGGTGACAGCCTTAAGGAATTAGCACGGGCACGTAAGCCTTCGAAAATGTAGACGGGTAAAAGCGCACAAGTTAGCCAGCTAGGAAAAGACATTAAAAAAGCCCCCT
>NZ_LCWX01000228.1:114451-117371 GCF_001431305.1 Pseudovibrio sp. POLY-S9 | reverse complement strand
CGTTTGAGGGGGCTAATTCATCACGCTGCAAGCTCTCCTGCAAGTGCTTTTGCAATCAAACTACGAGTTTCCGGAATACCGTAGAGGGCGATAAAGGAACCAAAGCGTGGACCTTTCTCCTGCCCCAGAAGTACTTGATAAATCGCAGAGAAAAAGGTCTGCGCGACACCAGGGCGTCCATCTGGACCCGGCTTTGCGGTGTTCTGGTAACGCTCAATATTACGACCAATGTCGTAAATTGCGTTTTGGATATCGCCGCCGTCAGTCTCTGCTGGCAGGCCAGCAAGCACTTCATCCAGCTTGGTGAGCATTTCTGTCTCAACTTCATCAGCTGCTTTGAACTTCTTCGTTGGCTTCACGAAGTCGTCGTAGTAGCGGATGGCGTAGCCAACCAACTCATCCAGCATCTTATGCGTTGCAGCAGACGAGCCCGGTGCGTAGCGGGAGATAAATGCCCACAGCACGTCCTTGTTCTCTGCATTAGATGCAGAGACCAGGTTGAGCAGCATTGCGAAGGAGATCGGCATCTCTTCTTTTGGCGGTGTGCCGTAGTGGATGTGCCAGACCGGGTTCATCAGCTTCTGCGCTGCATCCATGTTGTCGAACTTGGGCAGGAAGGTGCAGTACTCATCAACCGCTTTCGGGATGACGTCAAAATACAGCTTCTTCGCAGTTTTCGGCTTCTGGAAGTTAAACAGGGACAGGCTTTCCTGATTGGCGTACTGGAGCCATTCTTCCATGGTCAGGCCGTTGCCTTTGGACTTGGAGATTTTCTGGCCTTTGTCGTCCAGGAAGAGCTCGTAGTTGAAGCCTTCCGGAGCAGGACCGCCCAGAGCCTTACAGATCTTGCCAGACAGGTTCACGCTGTCAATCAGATCTTTACCAGCCATTTCATAGTCGATGCCCAGCGCGTACCATCGCAGCGCCCAGTCAGCTTTCCACTGACATTTGACGTTGCCGCCTGTCACCAGAACTTCAACACGCTCTTCAGTCTCAGGGTCAATGTAAGTCACAGTGCCTTTTTCGACATTGCGATCTACCATTGGCACCTGCAGCACAATACCTGTGCGCGGGCAAAGCGGAAGAAATGGAGAGTACGTGGCCTGACGCTCTTCGCCCAGTGTTGGAAGAATGATCGCCATGATCTTGTCGTAGACTTCCAGCATACGCAGGAGCGCTTTATCAAACACACCAGACTTGTAATAGTCGGTGGAAGACACGAAGTCATACTCGAAGCCGAACTTATCCAGAAACGCCATGAGTTTTGCGTTGTTGGCCGCTGCAAAACTTGGGTATTCGTTGGAGAATGGATCCGGCACGCTGGTCAGTGGCTTGCCAAGAAATGACGCCATCATCTCCTGATTAGGCACGTTGGTTGGCACTTTGCGGAAGCCGTCCATATCATCTGAAAAGCAGATCAGCTTGGTCGGGATCTTATCTTCTGTCAGCACACGAAAAGCGGTGCGCACCATCGTGGTGCGTGCAACTTCGCCAAAGGTACCCATGTGCGGCAGACCAGATGGACCATAGCCGGTCTCGAACAAGACCGGCCCGGTCTTGGGTTTCTTCTCCAACCGTTTGACCAGTTTGCGTGCTTCTTCAAACGGCCAGGCTTTAGATACCTGTGCCGCCTCGATAAGTTCTGGGCTGAGATCGAGTTGAGGCAAACTGTTCATAGACATGGATTTTGAGATCCGTATTTGGAGATTAAATTGTAACTGAGTTTCGCTTTCTTCAGCAGGATTTAATGCCGGAAAGCTGCGCGAACTTATGTAAAACTAGCGCCCGCGTCAATGACAGTTCTCGGGTTTTCGGCTCTACCCCCTTGTATGAGGCCGGAAGCCCCCTTACCTTTGCAGTCATTAGCCGCCGCCAGACAATTTGGCAGAGCGAAAAACTAAAGCAAACCAAGAGGCAAAGCTTTTCGCTTTGGGGAGATATGGGTACAATAGAAAGATTACTGAGCGTAGAAGAAGCTCTCATTCATGTGATGGTGATGGTTTCCGCCGCAGATAGCGCGATGAGCGACGCAGAGCTTCGCCAGCTTGGCGATATTGTGGGCATTCTCCCTGTTTTCAAAGATTTTGACGACAATAACCTGATCAAGATTACCCAGCAGTGCGCTGAGCGTCTTTCCGGTGAAAACGGCATGAACGCAACACTGGCGCTTGTGGCAGAGTCTTTGCCAACCAAATTGCATGACACCGCTTATGCTCTTGGTGTGGAGATTGCTGCGGCAGACTTGCGAGTAAGCCCTGAAGAAGTGCGTATGTTGCAATTGCTGCGTGACCACCTGAAGCTGGACAAGCTGACGATCGCAGCGATTGAGCGCGGCGCTCAGGCCCGCTTCCGCACACAATAACTCAGTTCAATCTGATTGGCGGGCAGCACGACTGCCCGCAATCCTGTTTTTTGCGCTGCAAGATATTGTTTGCAGCTGTTAATGCACGGTCTTGACCATATCCGGCAGATCCAGCGAGAAAGCTGGAATTTTCACCGCAAAGGACTCCCCTTTTTCAGTTTGCATACGGTAGTTGCCCGTCATGATGCCTGAAGGGGTATTGAGTGGACAGCCTGAGGTGTACTGAAACGACCCACCGGGTTCGATGACTGGCTCTTCACCAACCACACCTGCCCCGTTGACTTCCTGCGTGTTGCCGTTGGCGTCAATGATATGCCAGTGGCGAGACCGCAGTTGGATAGTATCAGAACTCAGGTTCTCAATTGAGACCGTATAGGCCCAGAAGAACTGCTCATCTTCGGGAGTGGACTCCTCAGCAAGATAATACGGTTCGACAGTGATCTGTATATTTCGGGTAACGGCACGATACATAGCACAACCCATTTCTAAGGAAAATTCCACTGCAAATACAACAGCAGTACGCATCCTATTTTTAATAAGTCTAGCCTTTTCACCCCG
>NZ_LCWX01000228.1:94740-114349 GCF_001431305.1 Pseudovibrio sp. POLY-S9 | reverse complement strand
TCTTCGCAAGAGCAGCGATCTCACACCGAAGGATCTGGGTGGTTCAAAACCATATGTCGAACCATAAAAACGCGAGAAATGGCCGAAAGTGTGCAGATCGCAGCAAAAGTCCACGCAACCCATGAGAAGTAAGTGGGGAACAAGCAAAATGCGACGAAGACACCAATGGTTTCAAAGCCTTCAGCGAGCCCTCCCAGATAATAGAAGGACTTCTTGCCTCGCAATGAGGTTTGCATGCCCAACTTCTGTGCCAGCGTTGCAAATGCAAGGAATGTGGAACCGTTAATGTAAAAGCTGAAAAGTAAGGCTGCCGCAGCCAAAGCGTTCTGCTCAGGCGCGACAAAGGCAAAGGCCAGTGGGATTGCACCGTAGAAGATGAAGTCGAATGTGATGTCGTAAAACCCGCCGAGATGTGTGGACCCCGCCGCTCTGGCGATGGCACCATCCAACCCGTCTGCAAAGCGATTGAGCAAGATAAACAGTAGAGCTGTATTAAATTGCCCAGCGGCCACCGCCGCCCCCGCAGCAAGGCCAAACCCAAGCCCGACCAAGGTCACTGCATTTGCAGTAATCCCCAGATCTGCCAGCGCTTTTCCCATTCTATTGAGAGGTGGGTCTATATAGCCGCGGAGTTTTGCATCAAACATATCGTATCCTATCAGATATGCTTTTCGTCTTAGGGCTTTTTTTCCAAGGTGCCTATAACAGCCCGCTCGCAATCCACACGCGCGGTGATCAAGATTACTTCATCAGAACTTGATCATGATCTTCAGCGTAAGTAGTTCTGCCGACGGATAATCTTACTCGCGGTTTTTCCGCAATTTTTCCAGCTCAACCATGAGATCAAGTTTCAGGTCTTTTAGTTCACTCAAGACAACCTTGGTCTCTTCATGCACGTTGATACGGTCTTGCTCAATATCCTTATCGTGCTCCTGCTGCATTGCTGCAACGATTATACCGATAAACAAGTTCAGGACGGTGAAGGCGGTGCACAATATGAAGGGAATGAAGAACAGCCATGCATTGGGAAAGACCTCCATAACTGGCCGAACGATCCCCATACTCCAGCTTTCCAGTGTCATGATCTGGAACAGCGAGTAGGCAGATGCTCCGATTGAGCCAAACCATTCGGGAAACACCAAGCCGTACAAGCGCGTGGCCATTACGGAGAAGACATAAAAGACGAGAGCCATGAGCAGGACGATTGAGCCCATGCCCGGAAGTGCGAGGATCAACCCACCAATGACACTTCTCAGAGACGGGACAACCGAAATAAGCCTCAAAATCCTCAGGATCCTGAGTGATCGCAGAATGGTTGCCGGGCCGGTTGCCGGGATGACTGCAATCGTGATGATGAAGAAATCGAAGAGGTTCCATGGCCCCTTAAAGAAACCCGGACCAAACGCGATGATACGCAGTGTCAGTTCAACAACAAAAATTACAAGGATCAACTCATCAAGAAAGCGCAGTATGGGGCCGTACTTGGCAATAAGCATCTGGCTTGTATCCAAGCCAAGGACAACAGCGTTCAACGCGATTATACTTATGATTGTGAATTCCCATTCGCGGCTTTCAATGATGGATCGCAACTTCGCCCGCATTTCGACACTTGACCTCACATTTCGAATTTGGGCCCACCCTAAGTAATTATCTGATGGTTTCAAGTTGAAAGGGGCCAGCAAAATATTGACTGGTATAGATGAAGAAATCGCCAAGAACTTCAGGTAGTAGAGTCAAAACAACACTACCAAAATTAACTTATAGTTTTCATGGGCTTGATCATTTCCACAAGAACTAACAAAAAATTGCATAAATTTTGTAGAAATCGCGGGTATTGCTCAACACCAGAGCCAAAACCTCCTGAATGTATGATCTGAAGAGTTAAAAGGCTGAGGTTGACACCCGTCAAATGACCCCGGCTTGGCCATTGCAATTGCAGCTTCTCCCTCTCCTCATGCCGCTTTGGTACATGGATGATCTTGTTTAGAGCACTCTCTGCAACTCATAAAACTCTGTATGCCTACTGGCAGATACAACCTAGGCTATTTTGAGAAGCGGCAGAGACGCCTTCTGAAGGACTGCGCACCAAGTGCTGGTGTTGGTGCGCTGAGGTACCTCCATGCTGCACAAAGACCGTCGTCCACGTCCTGAGAATGCTCTCTAGGTCAACTCTGCTGTTTTCTTATGAGGGGCCTTACGATTGCGTCTCAGCTTCGTAACATCTTGCCGCAAAGTCCTGAGCTCTTTCATGATCGCATTTGCTTCCATTCGCACATAATGGTGATGCTCTTCCACATCCCTCTCATGCTCTTCCTCCATTGCTGCAACAATGACGCCGATGAACAAGTTCAGGACTGTTAATGCAGTGGTCAGAATGAACGGTATGAAGAACAACCAGGCATTCGGATAGACATCCATGACTGGGCGGACGATTGCATCACTCCACCCCTCCAGTGTCATAATCTGGAACAGAGAATAAGCAGAAGCTCCGATCGTTCCAAACCATTCAGGGAAGGTCTCGCCGTAGAGCTGTGTCGCCATGACAGAGAACACATAGTAGACCAGAGAGAGAAGCAACATGATTGAGCCCATCCCTGGCAATGCCAGGACCAACCCTCCGATCACGCGCCTTAGCGATGGGACGACCGAGATGAGCCGCAGGACTCGAAGGATTCTCAGTGACCGCAGTATCGCTGCCGGGCCAGTGGCCGGAATAAGCGCAATGCTTACGATAAAGAAGTCGAAGAGATTCCAGGCCCCTCGGAAAAAGCGGAAGCCATATGCAAACACGCGAAGAGAAATCTCAATCACGTATATGCCTACTACGATATCGTCCAATGTGCGGAGTATTGGGCCGTAATGTTGTTGAACAGTCTGGCTGGTTTCAACCCCTAAAGTTATCGCATTCAGGGCGATGATAGATATGATTGTGTATTCCCAAGCCTTACTTTCAATGATCGCACGAAGTTTTTTCGCATCGTCCACATGTCCAGACATTACGTTAGGGAATGACGATTTAAACTCTGAAACCAGTTGTTTTTATGTTTCTTCAATAACGAACTCAGAAAAACATCAGGAAAGAGAACAGTTCATTATGCTTGGGTCTAAAAATATACTTCACTCTTAGACAACTCTGAAGTTCGACTAAGCATTTTTGTTTCTGTCGTACTACTTGGAGAACCAATATGAAAGGCTGATTGGCGGAAGATAACTGCAATGATGGTGACCTGAGAGCGAGTATCAAATGATAAAAACGACCAAGGATGACATAACCCGGTTTGTAATTGCGCAGGACCCGGTTTTCTCAGAGGTGGTGCAGGAGCTCTCACAAGGCCGGAAGACCTCACATTGGATCTGGTTTATCTTTCCTCAATTACGTGAACTGGGCCGTTCCTCAACCGCGCATTTCTTTGGCATTGCCGATCTTGGAGAAGCTCAGCGATATCTTGCCTATCCTCTACTGGCCGCGCGATTACGTGGCTGCTGCGGGTTACTTCTCAAGCATACCGATCTCAGTTCCAAGCAAATTCTTGGCGAAATAGACAGCTTGAAGGTGCGCAGCTGTGCAACCCTTTTTGCATATGTTGCTGATGATCCAATAGTGTTTCATCAGTTACTCGATCAATTCTATAACGGGCAGCCGTGCAATCTCACGATAGACGCTCTCGGGTTGCCTTGGAACGCTTAGTTTCTCTTCGCTCCTATCACTATTGGGCGCTCTTTCTTTCCCCCCCGATGACGCACCATGCCATGCTCTGTTTTTCGCCAGTAATGCGGTTTTATGGCAAATTCAATGAGCGCTTTGTAAGAGGCAAAGCAGCCAAGAACCCAATAGAATGGAATGCTTGCAATCTCCCAGGACCGTGCCCGAAAGCCACGCTTTGCACTACCTTGCAGGACCGTGACAACAGTGCCACCGAGACCAAAGAGAAAACAAAACATGGCATAGATGCTGAAGGCATCAAATGCCTGCAGTCCGGTGTTGTAAAAGTTCAAAGTAAGCTTTCCAAACATGAGCGCAGTCAAGGGAGCTGCCCAAAGGCACAGCATGCCGCCAAAGAACGTTAGGAGCAGTAAAGCAAAGTTTGTCACGCCGAGTTGCTTGTAGGTCAACATTGGATGGCGCAGATGCACAGCGAGCGTTTGTATCCAACCTTTATGCCAGCGTGTGCGTTGATGGAGCCATGCTGTGAGCGTAAGCGGTGCTTCCTCAAAGGTGGAACTATTTAGCGTGCGGGTCTTAAATCCCTGCCGCGCAAACCTGACCGCCAGATCAGCATCCTCAGTCACATTAAATGGATCCCAGCCGCCAACCTTCCGCAATGCACTGACACGGAAGTGGTTGGAAGTCCCTCCCAGAGGCAGCAAAAGGTTTTTGCGGGACAAGAATGGCAGGAAGACATCGAAGAGTGCAGCGTATTCAAAGGCAAACTGGCGGACCAGCCAACTTTCTTCCGCATGATCAATGGACAATGCTGCTTGTAAGCAAGCGACATCATGGCCCTCAAGAGCAAACTGGCAGATGGCTTTTTTTAGTTGCTGTGGCTCTGGCCTGTCCTCGGCGTCAAATACCGTCACAAATTCACCTTTTGTCGCGGCAAGGCCGACGGAAAGCGCGCGAGGTTTGGTTTGAGGTTTTCCGGGTGGCAAGATGATCATCCGCATGGATTTTTTTAGCAGTTTACGGAGATTTTTCTGTGTCAGCTCATCGTCTTGCTCAACCAGAAAGATCACGTCGAGCGCGTCTTTCGGGTAATCCAACGCATCCAATCCATCGACCAGTTGGCGACAGATTGCAGACTCCTTGTAAAGAGGGACAAGGACGGTGTAGTGCGGCCATTTATCCAGCTTTGGGACCGTAAACTCTTGCCGGTCAGAATAAGTGAAAAATGACGCAAGGCGAAGCAACCCTGTGACACCGAGTGACAAAGTCAGCAGGATAAAGAGGCCCCATAAAAATGCATCAAACGCGAAGCCAGCTGCACCGAGGAAGATGATTGGTGAGACTGTCAGCAGCTTTCGTTGCGAAGGCAAAAAGCGATACACTGCCGACATTGAAACATCGTCTTGTGCCAAGGCGTTGGAGCTTGCGGTCGTTACCGTCAACGCCTTTTGGTACTGCGGTGTCACAATCACAATCTTGCTCGTGGCTTCATCGAAATATCCCAGAGCCCGCTCAAAAGCCTCGAGTTGATGACCAAGTGGGGCCGCTGCGAAGACGACCTTTTGATTAAGATCCAGTGCCGGAACGAACAAAATTCCTTCAGTTTCAAATGGCTTTAGCTTCTCATCGATTGGAGCGATTGCTGACAGGCTGCCATCAGATGCATAGCGAATGTTCATTTTGCCGGAAATTCCCCAGTAGAACACTGAGGCATCCAGAAATCCTTGTTCAATCAGGTAATTGCTGATGCACTTGTCTACCACCGAGATCCTCAACTTTGCGAAGTCAATCAAGGCATCGGAGCAATTGCATTGCAGCAGCACTTCCCGCTCCAGCGCGTTCTTCAGGCGTACAAATTCAGGAACATATCGTTCTTTGAGTGAAGGCCTGGAGACACTTTTGATAAGAGGCCCAGCCCTTTCATCAGGAGAAGGATCATCGGCAGAATGCTCCAGGGGGCTAATCGCTGTCATACGGTTTCGCAGAGCTTGCCCCGCTTCAACAGAACGTGCGCTTTCAATGCGACCAATCGATAGAGCTAAAGAGCGTAAAGTGTTCGCCTGACGCACAGAAAATGGCAGCCCGTTAGCTGCTGATATCTCGCGATATTCTTGCCCCGCCTTTGATACCGTGGCCCTTGTTATTCTAGGAGGCTCATCTTCGGTTACAGGTCTTCCCCTTACGCAGACATTCACTTAGTATCTCCTTGAGAATTTCCCGTTAGGCTTACGCTCTGTTGCAAACTGGATTGGATAACTTTTGCGTTTCCCCGTATTCTTCATATTGCTGATTTTATGTAGTGCCCAGCCGCTCATTTTCGCGGCGTCAAATGCTATGGCACAGAATGCAAATGGCTCGGATAGCTGGGAGGTTTCCCAGAGCTCTCCATTGTTGGGAGGGGGAAACAGTGGCTCGGAAATTGGAGTAAAGTCCCGATCTGATCCGTCATCGGTCGTTATCCCTTTGTTTTCTGGCGGGCAGTCTGGTCTAGCGACAACCGGCAAGGCGCCGGAGCGGATCCGTTTCATTGCTGCAGATAACTTTCCACCCTTCATTTTTCGAGATAGTGAAGAGCGTTTGATGGGTTACAATGTGGATCTTGCCCGCGAGATCTGTCAGAGCCTCAAGGCTGCCTGCAGTCTCAAGATCATTCCGTTTAACCACTTGGCCAATACGGTGTTTAATGGCGAAGCAGACGCTGTCATTGCTGGAGTGAGCATGACACCAGAAACCCTTGAAAAACTGTCATTTTCTCAGATCTACATGCGATTTCCGGGGCGCTTTGTCGTGGGCAGGAACAGCACACTGGAACCTCTGCCAGAAACATTGGGTGGAAAGCGCATTGCAGTTGTGGAAGGGTCGCGTCACGAGGCATTTTTGGAGCGGTTCTTTACAGACGCAGTTGCAGTTCCATTTGAAAATGAAGAGCTTGCCCGCAATGCTTTGTCCAGGTCAAATGTGGACGCTCTGTTTGGCGATGGGATGAGGCTGTCATTCTGGTTGGATACGCGCACTGCCGACGGATGCTGCAAGTTTGCAGGGGGACCGTGGCTGGATCCGAGCTACTTTAGCGGTGGATTGGCGATTGCAACAAAGGCAGGCAATACCAAGATGTTGAATGCGATCAATCTTGGTCTTACCCGCCTTCAATCCAACGGTCGTCTCGGGGAACTCTATCTCAGATATTTCCCGCGCGGCTTCTTCTAATCATCCTTTTTTCGGCGTGCCATCTTTATTGACACGGCTGGAAAGCCAACCTTGCGCATGCGCTAAGGCCTTGAAGGGCAACAGTAATGACCAGCCCAACTGGCGTGGCTCTTTGCCCTGAAATTCACTCAGACCAAACGTGATGTTCTCCTGACCACCCTTAGGATCATTCACATATGTGGAGAACAAACGATCCCACCAAGGGAAGTTGAAGCCGTAGTTACTATCAGTTTCGATGGGTCGGGTGGAATGGTGGATGCGGTGCATGTCTGGTGTCACGATCATCCAGCGCAAGATGCGGTCTGCTTTATCAGAGAGCTTGATGTTGGCGTGGTTGAACATGGCAGCTGCGTTGAGGACAACTTCAAAAATCACCACAGAGAGAACAGGTGCGCCGAGGAGTGCGACGACGATCACTTTCCAGAGCATGGAGACTGCAATTTCCAGCGGATGGAAGCGAAGAGCCGTTGTGACATCAAAACGTGGATCGGTGTGATGAACCTTATGCAAATGCCATAGAAACGGGACTTTATGGCTTGCGACATGCATGGCCCAGACCGCAAAATCGAGCGCAAAAAACGCGATTACGCCCGCTATAACTGGGTCAACTGCCAGCCAGTGCGCGAGACCAAACCCCTCCACCTGTGCCCAGTAAGCCGTTGATACTGCTGCAAAAGGCAAAGCGAACCGTAGCATCAGAGTGTTGATTATCGACAGGAGAAGGTTGGTTGACCATCGTCGTGGCCGCTCCTGGCTCTCTGAACGCCTTGGAATGAAGATTTCCAAGAATGCGAACACTAAGAATGCGCCCGCAAATATTCCCAGGCGAATGACGCCTTCTTCCATGATGAGTTCCGTTCAATTAGCGCGCATCTTCTACGCATTTATATTAGTTAATTTGAATATGGTGCTTATTGAAGACGGGGACAAGTAAATTTCCTGTCACTTTTGTCGTGAAAGAGGCGCTAAAATAGCTTCATGACTGAGATTTTATGGACACGTCCTGAAGGTGAGTGCCATGGCACTCTTGTGTTGGCTCATGGTGCGGGTGCGCCGATGGATGCCAATTTTATGAACCGGTTTGCGGAAGCTGCGGCTGCGAATGGCATTGCTGTTGCGCGGTTTGAGTTTGCTTACATGGCGAGGCGCCGGGAGACAGGCAAGAAGGCTCCTCCTCCGCGGGCGGACAAACTCATAGGCGAATTTCAGAGCGCTATGCAGGATATTCTTGAACAAACTCAAGGCCCTGTCCTGATTGGTGGCAAGTCCATGGGTGGGCGCGTTGCAGCTATGCTGGCCGGTGGAGAGAGCCTGCCGAAGCGTATTGCCGGTGTTGTGTGCCTCGGGTATCCGTTCCATACAGAAGCGAAGAAAGAGCTGGCGGACTGGCGGCTTGAGCCGTTGCAGAAATCCACTCGTCCTATCTTGATAGCGCAGGGTGATCGGGATCAGATGGGGCATCAGGCTGAGGTGGAAGCTGTTGATTTACCTGAGTTTGTTCGGCTTTTCTGGTTGGAGGATGGAAACCACGACCTTGCCCCGCGCGGAGCTTCTCCCGCGACCTGGAAAGGCAATATTGAACAGTCTGCCAGAGAGACCGCAGAGTTCTTTAAGTCGCTGATTTCCTGATAGTATTTTGCCCTGCACCTTGTTGTGCGGGGCTTTTTTTTGCTCGATTTATTGCGGAGTGGTTGAAGTGAGTGATGCTGTTTGGACGGCGCGTCAAAGCGGTTGGGTTCCCAAGTCAGATGATGCGCGGACACCCTATGACGTGGATTATGCCCGCATCGTTCATTCTCATGCCTTTCGCCGCCTGCAGGGGAAAACCCAGATCCTCAATCTGGGTGACAGCGACTTTTATCGCACGCGCCTAACGCATACGCTGGAAGTGGCGCAGATCGCTTCGGGCATTACCCGGCAGTTCCGGGCGTTCTTCAAGGATCATCCGGCTTACGATTACATCCCTGAGGAAAGCCTCGTAAAAACAATTAGTTATTGCCATGATATTGGCCACCCGCCATTCGGGCATGGGGGTGAAGTGGCGCTGAATTACTGCATGCGCGATGCTGGTGGCTATGAAGGCAATGGCCAGACCCTGCGCATTGTTTCAAAGCTGGAGAAAATGTCGGAGAAGCATGGGGCTTGATCTGACGCGGCAGGCATTGCTTGGCATGATGAAGTATCCGGTGGCGTTCTCAAAGGTCCATAATCCTGAGTTATCCCCGCGGCTTAACCCCAACACCTCGACTGTGCGCCTGATTGACCAGAAGCGCTCTGCTCCGCCCAAGTGTTTTATGGATGGGGAACAAGAGATCGTCGACTGGGTGCTGGAACCACTCTCTGAGCGGGATCGCTCACTGTTTTGCAGCTTTACGCGCAAGGACAGTAAGCACGGGAAATCTCGTTTTAAATCATGGGATTGTTCCATCATGGATCTGGCCGATGACATTGCCTATGGGGTCCATGACTTTGAAGATGCAATTGCTTTGGAGCTGGTTCGGGAAGAGCAGTTCCGGGAGGATATCTCTGCAGACGTTTGCGCGGCATTTTTGGATGATCTGATCGAGAGCAATCCGAAGAAATATTCTGGCAATGCCTACGAGCAAATGATTGCCGGGCTGTTCGGCAATGCTAATCGGCGAAAACAGTTCATCGGAAAGCTGGTTCACTTCTTCATTGTGGCTGTTCAGATCAAGGCGCAGGAGGCTTTCAGCGAACCGCTCTTGAAGTACAAAGCTGTTCTGCCAGAAGGGCATGCCAAGGTGTTGGATGCGCTGAAAAGCTTTGTTTTTAAACGGGTTATTCAGGCTCCGAATGTTCAGCATCTTGAGTTCAAAGGGCAGACTATGGTGGTGGCTGTCTTTGAGACGCTTATGAGTGAGCCCAAGGCGTTCTTGCCGGAAGAGATTTATGCGGACTTCGTTGAGGCTGAAGACGGTTCACGGATCGTCTGTGATTACGTGGCAAGTATGACGGACATGATGCTTTTAAAAACCTATGACCGGTTGTTCAGCCCACGCATGGGGTCGATCTTTGACCGTGTGTAGTTGCGGTTCTCATTCAATATCAATGAGTTAAAGAAAAACGCTACCAGTGATTTTCTGACAGCGTTTTTTTGTGCGTTGGTTTGCGTTTTTTACGCTTTTCCTGAGCTGTTGTGTCATTCAGCATTCATGTTCATTCACACTGCCTGCCACAACTTTTTATCTGAGCGAATTCTTGTCGCTTGATTGAATCCAAACAAGCGGAACGCGCTTTAGTCTTCGAACACTTTGTTCGCGTCCAGCTCATAATCCTTGGAGCAGAAGTCGCACTTGATGTGGACGGTTCCTTCCGCCTTCATCTCAGTTTTGTCTGCCTCAGAAAAGTTCTGCATCATGGCGGTGATCTTTTCTTCCGAGCAGGTGCATTTATCTGCCATCAACTGCGGGGAGAAGACGGATGCACCACGTTCGTGGAACAAGCGGTACAGAAGACCTTCGACAGTCAGGCTTGGATCGATGAGCTCATCATCTTTTACGGTCTCGACCAGCGAGCGCGCTTCGACCCATGCGTCGTCTTCGTCAATCTCGTGAGCTTCATGTCCTTCCGGTGCATCTCCCGGATGGATGTCGGCCTGTTTGAGACGATCCAGAGACTGAGGCAGGAACTGAACCATGATGCCGCCGGCAGCCCAGGAATGATCAGCGCCACCCTCTTCGGCTTTGGTCAACACTTCAGCCACGCCAAGGCGGACGAATGTCGGGATCTGCTCTGACTTCTGGAAGTACTCGTGAGCAGCCTCTTCCAGGGTGGTGCCGTTCAGGACCACGATACCCTGATAGCGACTGGTGTGTGCGCCCTGATCAATGGTGAAGGCCAGATGGCCTTTGCCGAGCAGGTGGTCTGGTTTGAAACCATCTTTGGCTGCAACTTCGGCGACCTTGTCTTCGCTGAACTGCGCCATAGCACGCAGCCCGTCAGGCGCGTTGAAATCAACAACGAGCGTGGAGACTGCACCGTCGGTCTGGGCTTGCAAGGTCAGGCGACCTTCGAATTTGAGGGTACTGCCAAGCATGGCTGTCAGGACAATTGCCTCTGACAGCAGCTTGTTGACTGGCGCAGGGTACTTGTGCCGCGCCAGCATAGAGTTCAGCACCGGCCCCATATTGATAACCCGACCGCGAACGTCCAATGCTTCAACAGCAAAAGGAACAACAGCGTCAACGCCAGCGGCGGTCGGTTGAGCAGGTGTATTTGTCATCTTGTTCTTTTATCCTTACACATATCTTTGTCTGAAAACCGGAAAACCACTTTTCAGCGATATGCTTTATCCTTCAGGCAAAGCACCCATGCACCACGCCATAATGCCTTTTTGGGCGTGGAGTCGGTTTTCTGCCTCGTCGAATACCACAGAATGCGGGCCGTCGATCACCTCATTTGTCACTTCTTCCCCACGATGCGCAGGCAGGCAGTGCATAAACAAAGATGAATCGTTGGCTTCGCTCATCAAGCGTTCATTGACCTGATAAGGAGCCAGCAGGTTATGACGCGTTTGTGCTTCGTCATCTCCCATGGACACCCAGCAATCGGTGATAACACAATCACTGTTTTTCACAGCAGCAAACGGGTCGTCTGTCACGACGAGTTCAGCACCGGATGTATAGGCCTTTTCGATCCATTCAAGAGGTACTGTCAGTTCATTTGGTGCGGCGACGTTAATTTTAAAGTCAAACTTTGCTGCCGCTTCGATCCAAGAGTAAAGAACGTTATTGCTATCGCCCACCCAGGAAACGGTTTTACCCTTAATGCTTCCGCGGTGTTCTTCGAATGTCATGATGTCGGCCATGATCTGACAAGGATGCGAAACCTTGGTCAGGCCGTTGATGACCGGCACGGTAGCGTACTCTGCCAGTTCTCTCACAGCATCATGGTCCAACATACGGATCATGATCATGTCCACAAAGCGGGACAGCACGCGGGCGGTATCTGGAATGGACTCGCCGCGGCCAAGCTGCATCTCTGCGCCTGTCAGCATCAGGGTTTCGCCGCCCAGTTCCCGCATGCCCACATCAAAGGAGATGCGGGTTCTGGTGGAAGGCTGCTCAAAGACCATGGCGAGCACTTTGCCTGCCAATGGCCCCTGCCCGCGATGAACGCCATTGCGGGTGGCTTTGATCTGATTGGAGACCTGCATAATCTGGCGAAGGTCATCACCGGAAAAATCGCTGATATCGAGAAAGTGCTGTGGTTTTGTCATAGTGGTCATTTGGCAGTCTCGGCAGTTTTCAGCTCGGTTTCCACATCCGCAGCAGCGGCTTCGATTTTTTGGACGAGCATGTCAATTTCTTCAGCGGTAATGATCATTGGTGGCATAATACGGAGCACGTTGTCTCCGGCACCAACTGGCAGCAGGCCGTTATTGCGCATGTGTGCCAGCACTTGTGTGTTCGGCACTTTGCATTTCAAGCCAAGCATCAGGCCTTCACCGCGCACCAGCTCAAACACATCACTGTGCTGATCAACAGCGCAGGCCAGCTTCTGTTTCAGCTGCAAGCCTTTTTCCTGCACAGCTTCCAGAAAACCCGGTTCCAGAACCGTTTCCAGAACAGCATTCCCAACAGCCATCGCCAGCGGGTTGCCGCCGAAGGTGGTGCCGTGAACGCCAGGAACCATGCCACTGGCCGCTTCATTGGTTGCGAGGAACGCCCCCATTGGGAAGCCGCCACCGATGCCTTTTGCAATCGCCATCAGATCCGGTGCAACGCCTGCCCACTCATGGGCAAAGAGTTTGCCGGTTCTGCCAACGCCTGTCTGGATCTCATCGTAGATCAGCAACAAGTCATTCTCATCACAGATCTGGCGCAGACCTTTCAGGAAGGCCGAGTCCATGGTGCGGATACCACCTTCACCCTGAACCGGCTCCAGCATGATGGCTGCAGTTTCCGGTCCGACCATCTTTTTAACCGCGTCCAGATCACCAACAGGCACCTGATCGAACCCTTCTGGCGCGGGGCCGAAGCCTTCGAGGTACTTTTGCTGGCCACCAGCGGCGAGCGCTGCCATGGTTCTGCCGTGGAACGCATTTTCAAAGGTGATAATGCGGTTCTTTTCCGGATTGCCCTTGGCAAAGTGATAGCGCCGTGCGGCCTTCATGGCCCCTTCTGTTGCTTCCGTCCCGGAGTTGGTGAAGAACACAACATCAGCAAAGGTGTTGTCTGTCAGCAGCTTTGCAAGCTTCTCACCCTCTGGAATTGTATAGAGATTGGTGACGTGCCACAGCTTTTCAGCCTGAGACTTGAGCGCCTCAACGAGCTTTGGGTGTGCATGACCCAAGCCGGAGACGGCAATACCCGAGGCACAATCCATGTATCGTCGACCATCAGCCGCAATCAGCCAGACACCTTCCCCACGCTCGAACGCGAGGTCTGAGCGTGCATAAGTCTGCATTAGCGACGAAGTCGTCATTTCTTACTCCTCATGGATTGAGCTTTCTCGATATGCTCAAAAGTCCTGGTTGCTACAAAAACAAAAAAACGCCTTGTGGCGTTTTGAAACTAAGAGAAGCGACATATAAACCGCGTTCCCTCAGGGCAGTCAATAACACGTATTGCCAGCAATACCTTACTCCCGTTCAGGAATTGGCTGCCAGCCTTGTGTCTCTCCCTCTGGTGCAGCTTAAACAGGCTACTACCGGAAGAAGCATGCATTGTGGCATTTTTAGAGGATAGAGTAGAGATTAAATCCCATGCTCTATGACCAGTTTTTTTCCACGGTTCTTAAGGTTTATTCAATACACCTCTAGCGTGTACTACGGCATATGAGAGAGGAGTGCGCTTAGTTCTTGTGTTATGCAATTTGTAGTTTACTAGTGTTTTTTACTAGTTGTTTTTCAGTGGTAAATATATGTATTAAATATCAACGGGGTAACGCTATCAGCTCTTACTTTGTGTTGGAAAGAATGCGGTGGAACTTGGTTTAACAAACAGCTCCTATTCTTTAGATTGATAATCTTCTCCCACCACAAGAAGGCTGTTATAGGTAAGTAGTAGTACGGCAATTCTGGGGAAAACCAGAGTCTTCCCCACCTCAATTCTTTGAGGTTATTGCTCGTATCAACGCCCATATAGTACTGTGTGACAAGAGTTATACACCATCTCGTAGTTACTGAACGCTGCAAGCACACACGCTCAGGTAAGCGGCACTTTCGGATGCGTCCGAACTGAGCGAATGCTGTTTTGCGCGCCACTGAAGGAAGACGGGGCCCTTTAATGAGCTGGACAGCAGAACGTGTAGAGTTACTAACCAAACTTTGGGCAGACGGGTTAAGCGCCAGTCAAATCGCGGGGGAACTTGGCAATGTAACCCGTAATGCGGTGATTGGTAAGGTTCATCGCCTTGGTCTTTCAGGTCGCGCCAAATCGGGAGGTGGTGCAACCAAAACGAGAAAGGCACCTGCCCCAGCGGCAAGGGTCGTCACCTCAACCAAACCAACAGTGGCTGAAGCGATTGCAGCTGTTGCGCCTTCTCCAAGTCCCCGACAAATTCAGCCAACGATAGCCGGTGCCAACGCCCTTAAAGTTGAACCGATTGAAGCTATCCAACCAGAAATTTCTCCAGTCCCAACCTCCGATCTCTTTATTCCGGTTTCAGAGCGCGCCTCCATCCTGACATTGAATGAGCGCACCTGTAAGTGGCCGATTGGTGATCCGAGTTCTGATGACTTCTATTTCTGTGGTCGCCAGTCAGATGCAGGCACACCTTATTGTGCGCATCACCGCAGCATTGCCTATCAGCCCGTCAGCGACCGCCGCAACCGCCGCGCAAGCTAATCTGAGCTGAAAAAGCAACGTATTGAGCCGGGTCCAAAGCCCGGCTTTTTGCTGTTTGCGTGTCGTCTTGATATGGCGCTTGTCGCTCTGGCCTGAGAACTAGTGAGCTTTAAAGGTTTGGCGGGTGACGGCGCCCCAGTATGGGTCCGTATAGTTTTCTTCCAAAAACTGACCTGAGGTGTAGGTGTTGATAACGGAACGCCAAAAGGCAATGGCCTGATCAGCGCCTTCAATCTGCTTGATCTGCCAGTTACCGGACATTTGATCAAACAACGCAGCGGCAAAACGCTGTCCCAGTTTATGTCTGCGGAACACTGGCACCACGTAAAACTCGCAGACTTCAAAGTCGTGATGATCTTGCTGCTTGATTGCAGCTAACCCGGCGGGGATATCATCATTTAAAGCCAGATAGCCGGTGATGTTGCCTTCAAGGAGCGTGTCTTTGGCAAACAAACCATCCGCGTTTGGATGTTTGTGTGTGAGAGGTGAGAACTCTGCCTCGTAGGCCTGACAGAGATTGTCGTAGATATGAGCGGTCGCTCGATCAACCGTCTTGATTATCATTTGTTATCCGCATTGTTTTTTGTCTGCACCTCTGGAAGGGAGATGCAGTTTCACAATGCGCATATAGCAGAGATCAATTACCCAACAGCGAACTGGTCGTTGAAAGCGTATCCGGCGCCGCGGACGGTGCGGATCGGGTCTTTCATGCGGCCTTTGTTGATGGCTTTGCGCAGGCGGCCTACGTGGACGTCCACAGTGCGCTCATCTACGTAAACATCATGGCCCCAGACACCATCCAGCAGCTGTTCACGGGAGTAAACGCGGCCAGGTGCGCTCATGAGGAACTCCAGCAGGCGGTATTCTGTGGGGCCGAGGTGGATTTCGCGGCCTGTTCTGCGCACGCGGTGGGTTTCGCGGTCGAGCTCGATGTCGCCAGACTTAAGCATTGTGGAAACAACTTCTGGCAATGCACGGCGGAAGATCGCACGAACACGGGCCATAAGTTCCGGAACGGAGAACGGTTTGACGACATAATCGTCAGCCCCGGTTGCCAGACCGCGGATGCGCTCGGATTCTTCGCCGCGCGCTGTGAGCATGATAATCGGCATGCGCTCGGTTTCTGAGCGTGCCCGCAAACGACGGCAGAGCTCGATGCCAGAGAGGCCCGGAAGCATCCAGTCCAGCAGCAGCAGGTCCGGCTGGCTTTCCTGTAGGAGGAGTTCCGCCTCATCTCCTCTTGCGCACACGTCAACAGTGTAGCCCTCTGCTTCAAGGTTATAGCGCAGCAGCAGGCTTAGCGGTTCTTCGTCTTCTACAATCAGTATCTTAGGCATATTAAAGTGCTCTCTTTGCACCTTCTCTTATAAAGCAATTGCGTGTGTTCTGCTCGTTATAAGTGAACACACTCTACACGGTTGTGCTCTGCGCCAGCTCGTCCGTCTTTGGACGATCTGTTGGAAGGTGGCTTCCGGAGATCATGTAGTAGATGTTTTCTGCGATATTGGTTGCATGATCACCGATGCGCTCAATATTCTTTGCGCAGAACAACAAGTGCGCGCACATGGTGATGGAGCGCGGGTCTTCCATCATGTAGGTGAGCAGCTGGCGGAACAGGCTGGTGTAAAGCGCATCCACTTCGTCATCGCGAACATGTACGCGTTGGACAACCTCGAGATCACCAGAGGTGTAGGCGTCCAGAACGGCTTTGAGCTGTTCCAGAGCCAGATCAGACATGTGCTCAACACCAACAGCGAGCTGCTTGTTGTTGAACTCAGATTCAATCGCCAGTGTTCGCTTGCCGATGTTCTTGGCCATGTCGCCAACGCGCTCCAGATCGTTGGAGATGCGCATGGCGGCGATGATGTCGCGCAGATCGCTTGCCATTGGCTGGCGGCGTGCGATCACGGAGATGCACAGCTCTTCCAGCTCGGCCTGCATGTTGTCCAGGCGCTGGTCGGCGGCGATGGTGCGGGTTGCCAGTTCGCGGTCCTGTCTCAGCAGTGCAGTGACAGCGTCGTGAACCAGGGTTTCTGCCAGTCCGCCCATTTCAACGACACGTCCGGCCAGTTCTTTCAGCTCTTCATTGAAGGAAGAGACAATATGATCTTTCATCGGATATCTCCTTAGAGTACCGCTCTTTTATTTTTAACCAAAACGGCCTGTGATGTAATCCTGCGTGCGCTGGTCTTTTGGGTTGGTGAAGATATCGTTGGTCAGCCCCTCTTCCACCAGATTACCCAGATGGAAGAACGCGGTGCGCTGGGATACACGTGCGGCCTGCTGCATGGAGTGGGTTACGATAACAATGGTGTAGTTCTGGCGCAGTTCGTCCATCAGCTCTTCCACTTTTGCAGTGGCAATCGGGTCGAGCGCAGAACACGGCTCATCCATCAGGATCACTTCCGGAGACACAGCGATTGCGCGCGCGATGCACAAGCGCTGCTGCTGACCACCGGAAAGGCCTGTGCCCGGCTCGTCCAGACGGTCTTTCACTTCTTCAAACAAACCTGCACGCTGCAGGGAACTTGCGACGATATCTTCCAGATCCGACTTACCTTGTGCCAGACCGTGGATGCGTGGGCCGTAGGCCACGTTCTCAAAGATTGATTTTGGGAACGGGTTGGGCTTCTGGAACACCATGCCAACACGGGCCCGCAGTTCCACCACATCAATGCGCGGGTCATAGACATCGTCATTATCGAGGAGAATATCGCCTTGCACGCGGCAGATGTCGATGGTGTCGTTCATGCGGTTCAGACAGCGCAGGAAGGTGGACTTGCCGCAACCGGACGGGCCGATCAGCGCGGTCACCTGATTTTTGCGGACATCCAGATCGACACCATGAAGGGCCTGCTTGTCGCCGTAAAACACTTTTACATCGCGGCCACGCATCTTGAGTGTTTCGCCTTCAGCTGAAACGGCTGGAGGGGCGCTCATTGTTGTATCCATTGCACTCTCGGTGTCTGTGGTCATTTCCAATGCCATGATCTTGCCTTTCAAATCACCAGCGGCGCTCAAAACGTTTACGAAGGACGATTGCGATTGCATTCATCGAGATCAGGAAGCCGAGCAGCACCATGATCGCGGCAGAGGTTTTCTGCTGGAAGGCAGGTTCCGGGAAGTCTGCCCACATGAAGATCTGAACTGGCAGCACGGTAGAGGGATCAACCGGACTTGCCGGGATATCTACAATGAAGGCCACCATGCCGATCATGAGAAGCGGTGCGGTCTCACCCAGTGCCTGCGCCATACCGATGATGGTTCCGGTCAGGATGCCCGGCATTGCCAGTGGCAGCACATGGTGGAACACAGCCTGCAAGCGGGAGGCCCCGACGCCGAGTGCGGCTTCGCGGATGCTTGGCGGCACTGCCTGAAGCGCTGCGCGGGAGGCGATGATGATGGTTGGCAGGGTCATGAGCGCCAGCACCATACCGCCGACAACGGGCGCCGATCTCGGCAATCCAAAGACGTTGAGGAACACTGCCAGACCAAGCAGACCGAAGACGATCGATGGCACGGCTGCCAGGTTGTTGATGTTCACCTCAATCAGATGTGTCCAGCGGTTCTTTGGTGCGAACTCTTCCAGATAGATTGCAGCGGACACACCAATTGGAAACGAGAGGGACAGGGTAACGAGCATGGTCCAGAAGGAACCAACGGCTGCGCCCCAAATGCCTGCCATCTCCGGCTCACGGCTCGCGCCGGACTTGAAGAAGATAGAGTTCCACTCGTTTGCAACAGTGCCTTTGGAGACCAGATAATCGGTGTAGGCGATTTCTTTGTCTGAAAACTTGCGGAAACTTTCTGGCGTTTCCAGCTCTTCAACGCCCCACTGGCCAGCAGGCACGGCAGCATCCGTAGACAGCGGAATAAAGGCTGTTCCGGTGACGCTGGTTGGTGTCACCTTTTCTGCTTTAATGGTTCCGCCGTTCACCTCTACAAAGAAACTTGGCATGTTGGCGTTGAGTGTGCCGCCCGTGCCAATGTTGGCAAGGTGGCCATGCAGAGTAACCAGTTCAGCTTTTTGCTTTTCCAGTGCGTTTATGATCTTGACCAGAGCGGCTTTGTTGCCTTCAACCTCAGAGGTCAGGCGCTGTGCAACGAGAGGGTCTTTCTCATTGGCCAAGCGGGTCTCCAAGCCAGCGATCTTGGTTTTCACGCTGATTTCTGATCGGCCACGCGCTTCGATCTTGCCTGTCAGCAGTTCGATTTCACGATCATAATAGGTCTTCAACGCCGCAAGGATCTGCTCAAACTCAGGCTTCTGCGCGGTGATGGTCACCTGACCGTCCGTGCCGGAAACTGTTGCTGCGCTTGAGGTGACGATCTCGGTTTTCTTTGTGATCAGACCTTTGACATAAAGGTCGGCAAAGTCGGAGAGAGGGATCGCAACCGGGCCAGTCCCACCCAGTATGGATGGATCGGCTATTGCTTGCTTTTGCAGCGTGACATTGGCACCGGAGGACACCAGAGAATAAAGCACACGGCGGTTTTTCCGGTCGGAAGCGAATGGCAATTCTGCCTTCAGTCCGTCGCGAATGATTTTGTTGTAACTTGCGCCAGCCGGATTGGCTGGATCGACCTTTTCTGCGCTCAGATTGAGCGGCACGCTTACGTAGTTGTAAGTGAAGGCAGGCAAGCCTGAGCCGACAATTGTGAAGAGCAGCAGAACCAGAAATGTTGCGGCCAGTGCGATGGCACCCATGCCGTAAGCCTTGAAGCGCGCTTCCATGCTGTAGCGCTTTTTCAGGCGCTTGCGAGCTTCGTCTGTCGTATGGACGCCGGAAGGAATGCCTTTGACACGCCCGCCAATGGCAGAACCGGCAGTGTCCTGAGCGATATCAATCATACTGTTCCCTATATTTCTTCACGACGCGCAGAGCGAAGATGTTCAGAGCAAGTGTGATGCAGAAGAGGAGAAGAC
>NZ_LCWX01000228.1:87606-94642 GCF_001431305.1 Pseudovibrio sp. POLY-S9 | reverse complement strand
GAGTGCAAATGCTGCGAGTGTTTTCGCGCTGTCGAATTCCTGGTCACCGACCAGCAAGGTGACGATTTGCACGGTCACGGTTGTTACAGCTTCCAGCGGGTTTGCCGTTATGTTTGCGGCAAGCCCTGCAGCCATCACCACGATCATGGTTTCACCAATGGCGCGGGAGATGGCGAGGATGAGAGCGGACACGATGCCCGGAAGAGCGGCTGGCAGAACAACCCGGCGGATTGTTTCCGACTTGGTGGCACCAAGACCGGCAGAGCCATCGCGCAGTGACTGTGGTACCGCGTTGATCACGTCGTCAGAAAGGGAGGAGACGAACGGAATGATCATAATGCCCATGACAAGCCCAGCGGCCAGTGCAGATTCTGAACTGACTGACAGGCCGATGCTTTCGCCCCAGCCACGGATAAAGGGTGCCACAGTCAACGCCGCGAAGAAGCCGTAGACCACGGTTGGAATACCAGCCAGAATTTCCAGAACCGGCTTTGCAATGGCGCGCACTGGCGTGCTTGCATAATCGGAGAGGTAAATTGCGGAGAGCAGACCAACAGGTGCGGCCACGAAAATAGCAATTGCCGTGATCAGCATGGTGCCAACCAGAAGCGGGATTGCACCGAAGATTTCAGTATTGGCTTCGCCGTGCTCAGCCCCTGCCCCTTCAAAGGCGCTTTGCGGGCTCCAGTGAGTTCCGAAGACGAAGTCCAGAATTGGGATCTGGCGGAAGAACATCAAGCTTTCGAAGATAAGCGAGAGAACGATGCCGATGGTGGTGAAGATCGCAACAGCGGAGCACAAGATCAGCAACCCCATGACGGTGCGCTCTACAAAATGACGGGCTCGCATCGCCGGTGCGATGGTGCGATTGCCGTACCACAGACCACCAGCAACCAAGGCGATGATCAGTGCTGTTTTCAGAAAAAGGGAAGTTTGCGCGAGCGAGCTGAACACTTCTGCCGCCTGCTCTTTGCCAGCATCTGAGAAGGCCACAATGCCGCCGAATGCGATGGCGCGCGCGTCCCGCAGAAATGCCTGAAGTTTTGCTTTGGACAGCCCTTCGACAATCTCGGCCTTTGCACTGATAACCATTGTATCAAGCAAGCGCGGCTCAACGACTGCCCATGCAATCAAAAGGACAAATGCTGGAAGAGCGGCCAGAATGGCCAAGTATCCACCATGGTAGCTTGGACGGGAATGCAGTGCAGAGAGCTGATGACCAGCAACCTGCATCGCCCGGAAACGCCCGTAGACATTCGCGGTTACGAAGACCAGTAGAAGAAGGGCAGCGTAAGTCCAGAACATTTGTTGTTTCGCCTTATCTGGCTTTAATTTTTGGAGGATGCAGGAAAGCGGTCAGCTGGACATGCTGACCGCTTTCTTAGCGTTTGCAATTAGAATGCAAGTGGTGTCAGCGCTGATGCAGATTTAGAAACTGCTGCACGGTCAGCTGCTGGCATCGGGATCAGACCTTTGTCAGCCAGGTAACCTTCGTCACCCCAAGTGTCTTCATTGGTGAACTCACCAAGGTATTCAGCGATACCTGGGATTACGCCAACGTGCTCTTTCTTGATGTAGAAGTACAAGGAGCGGGACACTGGGTAGTCGCCTGCAGCAATTGCATCAAATGTTGGAGCAACGCCTGCAATGTTTGCGCCCTGGATCTTGTCAGCGTTCTGATCAAGGAAGGAGAAACCGAAGATGCCGAGTGCATTCGGGTTCGCATCCAGTTTCTGAACGATCAAGTTGTCGTTTTCACCAGCTTCGATGTACGCGCCGTCTTCACGGACTTCGTGACACGCTTTTTTCTTCAGACCGAGGTCAGCAGCACCTGGCACCATTTTACAACCGCCCTGCATTGCCAGCTCAGCAAATGCGTCACGGGTACCGGATGTTGGTGGAGGGCCAAGCACTTCGATCTTCGAGTTAGGAAGGGAAGGATCGATGTCTGCCCAGGTCTGGTATGGGTTTGCAACCAGTTTGCCGTCCACTGGAACTTCTTTCGCAAGCGCGAGGAAGATCTGAGCCAGTGTCAGGTCCAGCTGAGTGCCAGCCTTGGAGTTCGCAAGAACGATGCCGTCGAAACCGACAGTAACTTCTACTGGGGTTACGCCAGCTTCATTACACTTCACCAGCTCCTTGCCTTTCATGCGGCGGGAAGCATTGGTGATGTCAGGAGTGTTTTCGCCAACGCCTTCACAGAAGAGCTTGATGCCGCCACCTGAACCAGTGGATTCAACAACTGGTGTTTTGAAGTTTGTCTTCTGACCAAACTGCTCAGCTACAGCTGTTGCAAATGGGAAAACAGTGGAAGAACCAACGATCTGAATCTGATCACGAGCCTGTGCGGAACCAGCAGCAATGGTACCTGCGAGAGCGAGCGCTGCAACGCTTGCGAATGCCTTGATTTTCACCTGAAGTCTCCTGGGAGTCTTGGTTTAAGAGCGCGTTGCGTTCATAATATTCACACAACGTGCTCTCATCTTTGCTTGAGCGAATTCTTTTCATTTGATTGAAACCAATCAAACGGAACGCGCTCTAAACTGTTTAACTACGTTCACCTCACAGCGCCCCGGCTGCGAGCTGGCTGTAACCTAGCGTTTGGCTGTGATGGTTATATGAACGTTGCGTATCAGTTTTATGACATTGCAAGTATTTGAATTTATTATATTATTTTAATCGATATCATTTTCATCATAAATAACAGCACCGGGTATGAACACGCGGAAGCAGGCGCCTTCATCTGGTTTGCTCTCAATTTCCAGGCGAGCCCTGTGCCTTGTCAGAATGTGTTTTACGATGGCCAGACCGAGACCTGTCCCCTTCATCTGACGGGAGGTGACAACGTCAACCCGATAGAAACGCTCGGTTAACCGCGGCAGGTGCTCAGGATCAATACCCGGACCGAAGTCGCGGACCTCTGCAATCCAATGTGGTGTCTCAGTAGAATCAGGGTCCAGACGGCATGTGACATCGACTCGCCCCCCGCTGGAACCGTATTTCAATGCGTTTTCGATGAGATTGCTGAAGACCTGAACGAGTTCGTCCTTCTCACCGCGAATCTCGGCAGGTTCCTCAGGTACATTCACATTCACCTCAACTCCCGATTCTTTCGCGACCGGGAGCAAAGTTTCTACAGAATGACGCATGATCAGGCTGAGATCCACGAGGGTTTCCGGCTGAACGTGCACCTTCATCTCAATGCGGGACAGGGACAGCAGGTCGTCAATAAGACGGCGCATGCGCTCTGCCTGATCCAGCATAATGCCGAGGAACTGGTCCTGTGCCTTCGGGTCGCCCTTGGCTGGGCCCTGCAAGGTCTCAATGAAGCCTGTCAGAGACGCCAGCGGGGTGCGCAGCTCGTGGGAGGCGTTGGCGACAAAGTCGGCCCGCATACGCTCCAGGCGGCGGGCTTCGGTCAGATCGCGAATGACAACGAGAATGAGACCCGGGCGTCCGCGGGGGACGGCGAGGTTTCCGCTGGAGACGGACCAGAGCGGCGCGATGTGCGCTTCCAGCCAGAGTTCCATCGGCACCTTCTCGGTCCAGTCGATGACTTCTGTAGAGCCGCCATTGGAGACACGGTCCAGCGCTTCCAGCAGCGATGGCGCGCGGATGCGGAAGGATAGAGGATCGCCAACTGCAATGGTGCCGAAGCGGCGCTGTGCAGCGAGGTTCACGTATTGGGTGGTGCCGCGATAATCGACGACAAAGCACGGGTCTGGCAGGGCGTTGACGGCGGACTTCATGCCGCGGTCGACGATCTCGCTGGCTTCCTTGCGGCTGACACCGCTTGGTGCTTTGACCTTGGTGCGGCTTTTCATACCGCCGCCGATGACCAGAACAAAAATGAGGGCGTATGCGAAGAACGAGGCCCAGACGGGTACGTCGAAGGCTATGGAGAAGAGAGCAAAAATGCCGGCAGATGCCAGAAGGATCCAGCGCACATCAACGGGTTTGCGATAAACCGCACGCCGGTTGAGACCTAATCTCAACGGCTCCTGATTGGCCTGCTTTTCTTCCTTGTCGGTATCCAGGGACATACGTGCCACTCTCTAAACGCCGCTGTGCGTTTACGTTGTTTTTCTTTCAAGACTGGCCGAGAATTTAACAGGGCCAGCATGACATTCTCGCGACGGCGGCACCTCATTTCTTCAGTTTTCCCAACTGGAGATTGTCAAAGACGTAGCGAAACCAAGGATCTTAGAGGGCCAGCGCCCAAGGGCAAACGATGTTTATCCGCTGAGATCGTATCGACGAGTTGCTGCGGTTATATATTTAGCAGGTTTAACAAATCAAGCAGAAGAGAAGCTGAGGAATAATAATTAATCGGCAAACCTTCATTTGCGGCAGTGCAGACGTCATGCAACCATCATGTTTAGCGTTTAGTGCTCAATTGAAGTGCAGTGTCCTCCCTCTCTTACCTTTGGTAATTGTATTTAAATGGCCTGCGTCTTTAAATAGGTCTTGCGAGCGGTGTTCGGCATCTATGATTGGACCGCTTTTGTAGGGTGTAACGAAGGGCGAACGATGGAAGAGATTCTCGAAAAGCTGGAAGCTGCGATTGCACGGAAGGATTGGGCGATAGCGGAAAAGTACATTCTTCTCATGCTGGAGGAGGATGAGACCAACCCGAGCCTTTGGTACAACCTTGGCCTTGTACGCCGCCGTGCGGGCAACAATGTGCAGGCTCTTGAGAATTTCGAGAAGACACTGGACCTCAACCCACAACACAAAGGCGCGATGTTTGAACGGGCTGCGGCTTGTCTGGACATGGAGGATTTCACCGCAGCGCTCAATGACTTTGCCGAGTTCACCGCCGCCTACCCTGATGATAGCGATGGATTGCTGAACCTTGCCCGCATCGCGCTGCACATGGAGGTTCCGGACCTGGCCCTGCAAGCCTTCCAAAAGCGGGCTGAGTTGGAAAACGATGCTGAGAACGTTCTTGGCGCGGCAGAAGCCATGCAGATGCAGGGCAATAATGAGGGCATCGACATGTTGCGCCGGTTGTTTGCCAACAATCCGCCTGTTCGGCCTGAATTGCTGAAAATTATGAGCCAAGGATCATTCGGGCGCGTGCCGTTGAACTCTAAGGCAATACTTCCTTAGAGTAGCCTTTCCCTCACCTGCCTTCTAAGCCTCAACGGAGCGCTTGGCACGGACAGATTTGCGGTAGTGACCCGGTTCTGCCTGCAGTTTACCTTGTGTGTCCAGATGGGTTTCGAACTCAGCTTCATCCATCGGAGCACAATCTAACTCCAACGCCTCACGCTTAAATGGGAAGGCCTGCGCTATCGGCGTGCCTGCTTTTAGCGTGCCTTCGAACTTTGGGTCTTTCCAAAGCGCTGGAAAATGAACAAAGCCACCTTTGAAGCGGTCACAATCCACCACTCCGGCCAGTGTCCTGAACGGCAGTTCTTCGCGGTTAAGCGGATGAGTGAAGAGCAGCGAGATGCCTTCAGGGGCTTCGATACTCCAGAAGTTGTTGAGCTTGATGATGAAATCGCCCGGGTTCGTGCCCAGCGGTGCACCGGTTGCCTGTTCTGGCACATGCAGGCCGATGGGTGATCGGGTTTGTTGTGCTTTTGGTGAGACGGGCTTCGGCCAGTGCCATGAGAACTCGCCGTCTTTCATCGTCACATCACAGGGCAACTTGAATAGGATACCCGTTGAAAAGCCATCAATGATCGGCGGGCAGTGCTTAAGCGTGCGTACCTGTTCGCTGCCCAGCAACTCGCTTTCGACCGTTGACGGGATGTCTTTCAACCAGTCGGGCAAAGCTGCCTTTGCTTCTACAGGCTCTGGGATATGTCCATGTAGTTCTGGCAGGCAACGAAACGTGAGCTTCATGAAGGCTCCTAAATGTGGCTCTTGATCCGAAATCCAGCTCCTCTTTTCAGCGAGATGCTTAGATTTTCACGATGGCAGTTTTCAGCTTGTTCAGGCAGTAGGCCCATCCGGCGCTGGAATTCATGGCACGCAGGTATTCCCGCCAGCCGTCTCCGTAGCGCTCAAAATGACTATGCACCAGTTTGAGCTGCGCTCCACCTTCAACATCTGAAAACTGAATTGTGACGATGCCAGCTTTTTGCGGGTCTTCAATCAAAAAGCGTTTGGGAGAAATCTGCCAGGCGAGGACAATCTTGCTGCCCTCCTCCAGCTCCTGAATGGTGCCCCAATGTAAGCGCCTGCCGTCTTCAACATCCTCAAAGCATGAGCCGCCGACCAGAGGCTCGATGCCGAGCACGCCCTCATGTGCGAACCTGTACTCTGCGGGCCACCAGGCGTCGATTTTCTCCAGAAAATATGCGTAGGCGCTTTGAGCTGATGCAGGCAGAAGCACCTCTGCCTTGCATAGTGAAAATTGCTCCAAGACGCCCATTTCGCCTGATGTCATCGCATCCCCCAATTACACTCAGCCGCGTCCCTTCCTGCGGCGAGCCATCACGTAGACTGTAGCAGCAATTATCGTAATTGCTACAAAGAGAACACCGATGACATTGATGACAGGGGATATGCCAAACCGCATGCGAGCACCAATCTCCGTGACCAATGTCCAGCTTGGGCCAATGGCAAAGAAGGTGGTGTTGTAGTTCTCAATAGACTGCAGGAACGAGATTGCAGCGGCTGTGAGAATGGTCGGCATGAGGAATGGCAGTGTGATCTTGCGGAACACAAAGAACGAAGAGGCTCCCAGATCCAACGCTGCCTCTTCCTGCACAATATCCTGCCGTTGCAGGCGTGCCATGAACATGAGCATGCAGTAGGAGGCGATGAAGCTGGACTGAGCAATAGTTGCGGTCAGCAGGCCACCTTCCACCCCGAAGGCATCGCGCCAGAAGATGAGCGTGGTTGCCCCCAGCACGATGCCCGGTGTGAGCATGGGCGACACAAGGACGGTATAGAGGAATGTGGTGGCTTGGGATTGCAGGCGTGTGAGCAGCAAAGCCCCAGCCAATCCAAGAGGGATTGAGATGATGATGACGCCCAGCGCGATGACCAACGAATGCCAAAGCCCGTCAATGAAACGCTG
>NZ_LCWX01000228.1:87039-87511 GCF_001431305.1 Pseudovibrio sp. POLY-S9 | reverse complement strand
ATCCTCTGGCAGTGCGCGAAACCAGTCCAGCGTGAAGCCTTGCCAGTCGATGACAGAGGGGGTTGGTGATGCGTTGAAGGCTGCAATCACCATGAAGATCATGGGCAGGAACATGTAGGCGAAAAAGATCACCAGATAGCCATTGAGGATGGTGGCGGCCCAATCAATAGGAGATTTCACCTGTTCTTTCATGGCGCCGCTTTCAAGTGTTGTTGTTGTCATTTCGCGATGTCCCGGATGCCGACGCGGAAGACCCACATGTTGAACAGAATGAAGACGATACAGGCCACCAGCAATGCCAGCGAATAGGCGGCGCCCTGATTCCAGCTGTCTGCCTCAAAGAAACGGCGATAAATCACCTGAGAGAACCAGTCGGGGTGCAGGCCACGGCCCACAGCACTTGGAACGGCGATGGAACCCGCAGAGAGCATGAAGGTCATGATCGCGCCAACGGCAATACCGGGTTTGGCAT
>NZ_LCWX01000228.1:75883-86939 GCF_001431305.1 Pseudovibrio sp. POLY-S9 | reverse complement strand
GCGGGAGAACCACCCGCCAGTGAATACGCCATGTGGACGCGCCCAGATCCTTTGCCGCTTCGATCTGGTTTTTGTCGAGCGTATCAACCGTGTTATAGATTGGGAAAACCATGAAGAGCACGTAGGCGTAGACCATTACGGTGAACACGGCGCCATTGGAGGCAACAAAGCGGAAGCCTTCGCCAGCTTCCATGTTGATGATGCCCAGCAGGTCCAGCAGACCGTTGAGCACGCCTTGCTTTTCCAAGATCATGATCCACGAGAAGATGCGCAGCAGCTCGTTGATTGCGTAGGGGATCAGAAGGCCAAGCATCAGGATTGCAAGCTTGTTACGGTTCGTGGTCATCGCAACGGCGTAGGCCACTGGATAGCACAGTGCAAACGCCAGAATAGTGACGCAGAGCGCGTAGATGATGGTGGCAAGGAAGATTTGGAAATGCACCGAACTCATCATAGTGAAGTTCTTGAGCGAATAAGAGGTATCCAAACCGACAGCGTCTGTCGTGGATTTCTCAGTTATTTCCAGCGCAGCAATCTGGGTTTCTAGTTCACCCTTTTGCGCTAGTAACGGTGCTTCCTCGGTCTCAATTTCGGCAAGACTGCGGCTTACCGCGCTTGTGTTGCCTGCTGATGGTGCGCCAAACGGGTTCAGGCCTGATGTATCGTTTGCTTCTGGTACTGACGGCGTTCCGAATGGATTGAGGCCGGAGGTATCATCAGAGGGTGACGGTGTACCAAACGGATTGAGTGCGGAGGCACTGTCTTGCTGGGGAGCAGTAGACGTGCCAGCAATCAGATCCTCTTTTTCGGCCTGAAGCTCTACCAGTCTGGTGTTGATCTGGAACACGTCTTCATAGGCGCGGTCAATTTCCAGTGCCAGTGTTGCTGCCGCTCCGCCCCTGTCTTCATAGGTGAAGGCGCGGTCGATCATGGACATTTGCGGCAGAATAATCAGCACCACAATCCAGATCGCAGCCAGACCTATAAAAAGTGTGGTCAGGCCTTTGCCGTAACTCTTGATCAGACTATTCACTGGCCAGCTCTCCCGGACGCATCACAACGGCATCTTGCGCAGCAAACCAGAGTTTCTGGTCTGCGCCCAGAGGCTGGTGGGTCTGCTCAACATTGGTCACGTGGATTGCAACGGGTTGGTCCCCTGCCCGCATATGGAGGTTCACAAAAGGACCTTCCATGTCGCGGCGCTCCAGAATTGCAGAGAGGCCGTTCTGCTGGCCCTGCTTTTCTTCCAAGGTCATTCGCTCAGGACGCACGAAGAGGATGGCCTCCTCTCCTTCATTCAAGCCGTGTGCGTTCTGGCCAAAGAGCTTGCCTTGCGATGTTTCCAGAATTGCGAAGTCACCTTCTTTGCCAATGACTTTGCCTTTGAAGATGTTCTGCTCACCCACAAAGCTTGCCACAAAGGGCGTTTTGGGGTGCGCGTAAATCTCGTCAGAGGTGGCAACCTGTTCCACCACGCCTTTGTTCATGACCGCAACACGGTCTGACATGGTCAGTGCTTCACCCTGATCGTGTGTGATGTAGATGAAGGTTACACCCGTTTTACGCTGCAGGTCTTTCAACTCTGCGCGCATGTGCTGGCGGAGTTTGAGATCGAGTGCGGAGAGCGGTTCATCAAGCAGGAGCACAGAGGGCTCAACTGCAAGGGCGCGGGCGATGGCAACGCGCTGGCGCTGTCCGCCTGATAATGCTGTAGGCAGTTTGTCGCCCTGACCATCCAGCGCGACCAGAGACAAAAGCTCCTGCGCCTTTTCCAGCCGGGTCTTCTTTGCGATGCCGCGTGCTTCAAGACCGAAGGCAATGTTGTCTCGCACGCTCATGAGCGGAAACAGCGCAAGGTTCTGAAAGATCAGAGCTGTTGGTCTGGCATTTGCACGGATGCCGGACATGTCTTTTTCGCCGATCACAACACGGCCCTGTGAGGGAGTAAGAAAGCCGGAGATCATGCGCAAAATGGTTGTTTTGCCACAACCAGACGGACCGAGGATGGAGAAAAACTCACCAGCGTTGATCTTAAGGTCAGTGGGCTGGACGGCGACGAAATCGCCAAATTTCATGGAGAGGTTTTCAAGAATTACATCATTGCCGTGCATGAAGTGCCTATTGCTTCGCTTCAATCTCTTAAAGATTGGAAATTCAGAGGTTTTCTGCGTGCCTGACATTTTGACCAGTGCACAGTCCGTGCTCGTATGGTGCGCAGTCTTGCTGCTGCATTTCTTAGGAGCGGATGTGCAAAGCGCGGCTGATGCCGCGCTTTGCTTTCAACGCCCTTAAGCGTTGGTGATCTTGTCAACGTATTCCTGACGCAGTGGAGCGAACCACGGCGTATCTGCCGGGTACCACCACAGGTTCGCCAGCGTGTCGTTGTTGTAGATTTCCAGGAACTGCTTCTTGTAGGTTTCGCCTGCATGGTTTGCAGCACCAACAACAGCGGAGTTGTAACCGGTGTTTGAGCTGAACATGCCTGCCATTTGCGGGTCAAGCATGGCGTTGATGAAGGCGTAGGCTTGTTCTGTGTTGGCCGCACCGCTTGGAATGCCCATGGAATCCATCCAGGTCATGCCGCCTTCTTTTGGCATGCGGTACTTCCATTTTGCATCTTCACGGCTGAGCAGCAGACCGGTTGTGTCCCATGTCTGACCGATAGACGCGCCAGCCTGTTTGAAGGCGTTTGTTGCTTCGGTTGCGTTGTTCCAGAACGCAGCAATGTTTGCTTTGCGCTCAATGATGAACTTGGCTACTTCGTCCCAAACGCGGCGGGCGTCTTCCTCGGTCTTGTAAACATCGAGCATACGGTCAGATTTCACTTTGCCGATTGCATCGAGGTATAGGCCGGTGCCGATCAGAGCGGACTTCTGACGGAAGGCAGCCTTGCCTTTTGCTTCCGGTGCCCAGAGGGAACCAAAGGAAACTTCATCGTTTGACAGCGGGAACACGGAGCTGTCGAAGGTGATTGCCTCTGTGCCCCAGTCGAATGGCAGCAGCATACGCTTGCCGCGGTAGGTGCCGCCCAGCTTCACGCTGTCGCGCAGCATGGAAGGCACAACAGCATCAACCTTGAGCTTGCTCTCATCAAGAGGTGCCAGCAGGTCATCCGGGTAGTAGTTGGCACCGTTGGTGATGGACGGGAAGATCACGTCAAAGCCCTTGCCACCAGCTGCTTTCAGCTTCTGCTCAGCTTCATCGTTGGAACCAAAGGTGGACAGGTTGATCTTGATGCCTGTGTCACCTTCAAACTTCTTGATCATGTTGTCCTGAACGTAATCGCCCCATGCGAACACATTCACCTGACCAGAAGATGCCAGCGCATCAGAGGCCTTCAAAATTGCAGGAGCGGCAATCGCAGCAGCGGAGGCTGCGGCAGTGCCTTTTATAACCGAACGACGAGAGATAGACATTTACGGACCCTCAAGAGACAAAGAATTCTTAATAGCAACCGAGGCGCGATACTTAGATTCGGCGCCTCTCCGGTTCCATCACCTAGGCAGCTAACTGCAACCTGTGACAGACCCATGACAATTTACGTATATTAACTTATGGAGCGTAGCTCATTATTAGCGGGCTAGGCAATATTGTATTTATATTTCTATAGGTTGACCTGAAAACTCTAGGTAATTTCAATCTGTTATTTATTTGGCAAACTAAAAAGGGAGCACCTTTTCAGGTACTCCCTTTCAATTGTCGAAGGCTACAGGCTCTATCAGACGCTTGCGTGCGCTCTTTGCCGGCGACGCCGCATAACGACGCCATAGTGCGGAGCAAACAACATGGCAAGCACCTGCTGCAGACCAGCGACAACCGCAATCATACCGGCTGCAGACACGGAGAATTCATAGCCAAGCAGGCCCGGACCGAACGCTGCCAGCAAGTAGCCAAACAGGCCAGCGGACAGGGATGCGATGCCGGAGATGAAGAGCTGGACTTTCAGGTTATCTGTCAGCATACGGGCCGTTGCTGCCGGGCAGATAAACATAGCAATCACAAGGATTGACCCTACAGCTGTAAATGCAGCAACAGCAGCGATTGCCACCATGACAATGAGTGAAAGGCCAAGCCATTTAGGCGAGAAACCAAGGCTTGCAGAGAGCAACGTGTCAAAGCTGGAGATCTTCAACTCTTTGAAGAACAGCACGATAAACATAATCACCAGCATATTAACAACAAACAGCTGCTTGATGCTTTCCGGCAGGGTCATGAGCACCTGCCAGTTCCACAGGTCTGAGAGGGAATAGGCATCCAGCCAGATTGCACTTTCCAGATTACCGTAGAGCGCGTGTTCCACATCCAGATGGACGCCAGCGGTCCCGGTTTGCTCCAGAATCACAACGCCTGCAGCGAACATGGTGGTGAACACCACACCCATGGCTGCCCCTGGTTCCACATTGCCGATACGCCGGATAAGCTCAATCAAGAGGACTGCAAAGATTGCTGCTCCCCCAGCTCCGAGCATCATGGCCCAGGAGCTGGTCTCATGGGTAAACAGGAAGCCGATCACGATACCTGGCAGAACCACGTGGGAGATTGCATCGCCCATGAGTGCTTGCTTGCGCAGAACGAGGAAGTTGCCGAGAAGACCGCAGGCGAGTGCTGCCAAAGACCCGAGCAGGATGCTTGGGAGGTCAAATTGCAGGAAAATATCCATCAGACTGCTCCTCCTCTGCTTGTTTCATCACCGCGCACAACATGCGGGCTTAGTTCCTGTTCCAACACTCTGACTGTATCAGCGGGCAAAACTTCTCCGATTGGCTTCAGGGACCAGTCGGCCAGTGCATGTGATTCTTCTGGGTGCATTTCGCGGTAGAGGTTCCAGAGCTTCTGGTCCCGCTCAATGAGGCGAGCTTCAGACTGGCCTTTGACCGTTGGCTGACCGTCACCGCCCATGAAACCACCACGACGGAGGATGGAGCGGGTGAGAGGTTCCAGCACTGGTTCATCGTGTGCGATGGCAAGCAAACCCTGACGCAAGTGTACGATGCGCTGGAAACGATAGTGCTTGAGCGCTGCTGCCAGAATGCCTCTGACAGGCGAGATAAGCAGGGAAACTACAAAGAAACTGAAGAGCACCAGCACGATCAAACCGCCTGTTGGCATGTTTGGTGCACTGGCTGAGAGAGCAGCTCCAATGTAGCTTCCCGAGGCGCCAATACCTGCGGCAATGGCAACCAACACCGGCACGCGGTCTGTCCAGAAACGGGCAGCCACAGGTGGGATGATTGCCAAAGCAATAATGAGAACGAGACCTACTGTTTTAAGGCCGATCACCACAATGCCCAGCAAAAGCAGAAGCAGTGTGCGGTCCAGCCAGCGCACGTTGTAACCACAGGCTGCTGCAAAGCTTTCATCAAAGCAAAGCAGTGAGAATTCTTTCATGCGCAGCACAACGGCAAGGCCAACGAGTGCTGCTGCCACTGAGATGGTCAGCGCCTCAGACTTGAGCATGCCGGAGGTTGCACCAAGCAGGAAGCCTTCCAGACCCGCCTGCCCTGCAATGGACATGGACTGGATGATCGTCAGCAGCACCATACCCACGGCAAAGAAGGTGGAAAGTACGGTGCCGATGGCGGCATCTTCTGTGAGGCGAGTGTGGGTTTTGATCCAATCCACGGCGAGAACGCCCACACCAGCAGACAAGGCTGCACCAAACAGGAGCACTGGCAGGGAGCGACCTGAATCGAAGTAGACCTGTGCGATGATGAAGGCGAGCGCGACGCCGGGAAGTGTTGCGTGACTGACAGCATCCGAGATCAGTGTCCGCTTTCTGAGCAAAACAAAAACACCGATGGCACCACTGGCCGCACCCAGAAGGGCTGCGCCAATGCAAACCAGCGCTGTGTTGTAGCCTGCGGACAAAGTAAGGGCGGCAAAGAACTGTTCCATGACGTTGCCTTACGCGTTTGAGGCTTCAGAGAGGCCATCCAGCTGAGTGCTGGCAAGGCGTCCGCCATACGCTTTTTGCAGGTTTTCAGCGGTGAAGGTTGTCTCCACTGGGCCGTCTGCCACGTGCTGCCCATTGAGCAGCAGGATGTGGGAGTAGTAATCACGCACGGTTTCAAGATCGTGGTGCACCACAAGAACGGTCTTACCATCTGCTACCAGTTGGCGGAGCACCGCTACGATTGCTTTTTCTGTTGCAGCGTCCACACCGGCGAACGGTTCGTCCATGAGATAGACTTCAGAATCCTGTGCCAAAGCTCTTGCAAGGAACACGCGCTGCTGCTGACCACCGGAGAGCTGACCGATCTGGCGGTTTGCAAAGTCCTGCATGCCAACGGATTTCAAACAGTCCATCGCCTTTTGACGGTGCTTGCGGGATGGCCAACGGAACCAGCCGATTTGGCCGTAAAGGCCCATCAGCACCACATCAATGGCCGTTGCCGGAAAATCCCAATCCACGGCTGAGCGCTGCGGCACATAGGCGATGCGCTTGAGGGCCTTTTCGATTGGTGCGCCAAAGACTTTGGTGTCGCCAGAGAGTTTCGGGATCAGGCCAAGAGCGGCTTTCAGGAATGTGGACTTACCAGCGCCATTAGGGCCAATGATGGCTGTCAGGCATCCCTTTGGAGCTGAGTACGACACGCCCCAAAGCACAGGTTTGTGGTGGTAAGCGACCGTCATGCCCTGCACGGTGAACGGCAGGTCCTGCGGGTTCACAGTTTTTGAGCTGTCGGTGTCATGCAACAAGTGCAGACCGGAGGAACTTCTATCATGCATCTTAGTGACCTGCTCCAAGTTTACCCTGCATACCCTGAGCAGGTGCTTCTCCACCCAGAGCGCGTGTAATCGAGGTCATGTTATGGTCGATCATACCAATATACGTTCCTTCATAGGTATTGGACTGGCCCATCGCATCTGAGAAGAGCTCGCCGCCGACCTCGACCTTGTGGCCTTTGGCTGCGGCACCTTCGACCAGCGCACGTATGTTTCGCTCTGATACTGACGATTCAACAAACACTGCTGTGACTTTGCGGTCGACGAGAAGGTCAACCAGTGTCTCAATCCGCTGCAAACCAGCTTCTGAGTTGGTGGAGATGCCCTGAATGCCAACCACTTCCAGATTGAAGTCGCGGCCAAGATAGGTGAAAGCATCATGCGCGGTTACAAGAACACGGCGCTCCTGAGGTACCGTCTGGAGGATCTTATCGCCATAATTTGCCAGCTCCTGCACCTGCGCCAGATAGGCTGCTGCGTTGTCGCGATAGTCCTGCTCGTTTTCAGGGTCCATGGAGACGAAGGCTTCGGTCACACCATTGATCGCGCCTTGCCAAAGGGTCGGGCTCATCCAGACGTGCGGGTCATAGCGACCAGCGTACGCGGTTGAACCTTCAAGCTTGGCAGAGTCGATGGTTTCACCGATGAAGAAGACAGGTTTACGTTTTTGAAGCTTCAGCAGCAGATCTTCCATCTGCGCTTCCAGAAACAAACCGTTTGCGAAAATCGCATCTGCGCGGCCCATCTTCACCACGTCAGAGCGGGTCTGGCGGTAGGAGTGCGGATCAATGCCTGTTCCCATCAGCGCTTCCACAGTGACGTTGTCACCGCCAACGGCACGCACAGCGTCAGCAACCATGCCCACTGTGGCAACTGCATTGATCGGAGCCTTGGCAAGTGCCGCTGACAGGCTGGAAAAGCCTGCGAGAACCATCACTGTCACTGCAAACACAGCAGCTTTGAAGTAGCGCATAAAATCCAACTTTCTAAAACGACTAGAGCAAACTTTCCGGCTCTTCATCTTTCGCAGTTCTCCGACCCAGCCACTTTGTTCCTGGCCAATATCTTCGCCCTGAGCTCTTTAAATAAAGATACCATCAGAATTTCTGCGGGCATCCTGTTTCTTCTTGCAGTCTAGTTGCAACTCATTCTTAATTGCAATATAAAAATGAAAGTTTCTGAAAATCGGTATTTTGCCCCTTCTGTGATGAACTGTGGGACGTGAGCAGAAAGTCGACCATCAATCAGGTCTAGTTGCCATTGCCTCTTATTTGCCAAAGGCTTATTTATAAGAGCAATGGGAGAGACCTGACATGAGCAAGATGGACTTCAATCGCGAATTTGATGCACGACACGGTGAGCTTGTTGCAATCACCGATGTGCTGTCGCGCGTGACCTGTAATAACCCGAGTGCCCTAACGTTTGCAGGAACTAACACTTTCCTTGTTGGTAAAAACGAGGTTGTTGTCATCGATCCGGGCCCGATGGATCTGGAGCATCTGGACGCTTTGATGAAGGCCATTGATGGCCGACCCGTGAAGGCCATTCTCGTCAGCCACACCCATGTGGATCATTCCCCACTTGCCGGCCCTTTGAAGGAAAAGACGGGTGCTCCTGTGATGGGATGCGGGCCTCACAAACGAGCTGTTTCATTTGCTGATATGACTGAGACCCCCATGGATGCGAGCTCTCAGAAGGACTTTACGCCCGACGAAGAGCTGGAGGATGGCGCTAAAATCTCTGTTGATGGTGTGACAATTGAAGTGGTTGCGACGCCGGGACACACAGAGAATCACCTTTCTTTCGCCCTTCCTGAGCAAGGTGTGATGCTGCCCGGTGATCACGTGATGGCCTGGTCTACAACCATTGTGGCACCACCAGACGGGTCTATGAACGCCTATATGAAGTCGCTGGACAAGCTCATGGCGCGTAGTGAAACCCGCTACTTCCCGTCTCATGGCGGCGAGGTAAACAACCCGAAGGTCTTTCTCCCCCAGTTGAAGCAGCATCGTCAGATGCGCTCCGATGCTATTCTTGAGCGTTTGCGTGCGGGGGATGATGAGGTCATGACCATGGTGAAAGCCATTTACACAGATGTGGACCCAAAGCTGCATGGGGCAGCGGCGCTCAATGTTCTTGCACAACTGGATGATCTCATCGCTCAAGGGGTTGTCATGTGCGATGCGAAGGTTACACTCTCCGCAAAATTCACGTTGCGTGAGCTGACATAGCTCAGCTTACACACTGTCAGGACACCCCAGAGAAACCGATCTCTCCAACACTTAGAGACGTAATGACCAGTATTTTTGACCAGAAGATCGATCGCAGAAACACTCATTCTCTTAAATGGGATGAGATGGAAAGTCGCTATGGCATCAGTCCTGATGACGGTTTGCCGATGTGGGTTGCAGATATGGATTTCCGCCCCCCGCAAGCCGTGAACGACATGGTTGCCCGCGCTGCGGAGCACGGCATTAACGGCTATTACGGTAATGATGCGCCTTACAAAGAGGCTGTCATTTCCTGGATGAAGCGTCGTCACCAGTTCGATGTCTCTCCAGACTGGATCACAACAGTGCCCGGTGTTGTTGCTGGTTACTCCATGGCTATTCAGGCGTTTTCTGAGGAAGGTGATGGCGTCCTGGTGTTCTCACCAGTTTACCACGCATTTGGCCGCGCTGTGCGTGACAACAACCGCCGCCTTGTAGAAAGCCAGCTGATTGAGCGCGATGGCGCTTATTACATGGACTTCGACAATCTGGCTGATCAGATTGACGAGCGCACCAAGATCTTGTTGCTGTGCAGCCCTCACAACCCGGGTGGTCGTGTTTGGACTGCAGAGGAACTGACCCGCATTTGCGAGTTCTGCCTTGAGCACAACATCTTGATCATCTCTGATGAGATCCACCACGACCTAATTCTGGATGGCTCCAAGCATGTGGTCACCTCGACCTTGTCTGAGGCGATTGCAGAGCGGACGATTACATTTACATCTGCCTCCAAGACCTTCAATCTGGCCGGTTTTGCGACGGCTGCGTGCATCATCAGCAACAAAGAGCTGCGTGATCAAATCCGCAAGGTCTTTACAGCTTGTGGAGTTCACGCCACCCCGCTCGGCTCACAGGCTACAACTGAGGCTTACAACCATGGCGATGAATGGCTCACTGAGGCTTGCGATTACATTGCGGCCAATCAGGAGCTGCTGATTGAAGGGCTGGAAGCTGCTATCCCTGGTGCTAAAGTGATGCGCATGGCGAGCACCTATTTGCAGTGGGTCGATTTTAAAAATGTTGACCTGCCGTTTGATGAGATCGTCGCTCGAATCCAGAAGCAAGCGAAGGTCGCTGTCAACATCGGCAGCACGTTTGGAAAAGGTGGCGAAACGTTCCTGCGGTTCAATCTGGCCTGTCCAAAATCGACTGTTGAAGAGGCTATCAAACGTTTGGAAGATGTTTTTGCAGATCTTCGCATCCAAACAAACGCTTGATTTCAAAGCTATATTTTGAGTTATCAAAGATACGCCCATTTCTGGGCGTATTTTTTTGTGGGGGCGTGACAATTATCACACATATATGCTATTAAATGAGTCATATTGAATTTATAGAGTTCAACGGCTTCCCCGGCTTCAGAACTCTCAGAGTTTCGCGATAGCCTTAAAGCGGTACTCGTTGTTCAAGCAAGCTTTCATAACCAGTGCTTCCCCGGCGCTGGTTATGTCGTTTCTGGGCCTGCTTTTATCTCCGGATCATACTCTACCAAACTGGCAGCAGCTCCTTTGACAGGTGCAGGCAGTTTACTGTGCAGGCTTTTGTGAGGGAATTGGCGCGGTCCCACGCTCTTTCAACATGGATGCAATTGAAGGTGGCAGTTCTAGCGGAGCTTCCAGCAGTGTCACGCTCTCTGAGATTTTTATCCGAGGCGGCTCTTCGGCCTCGTCCTGCAGGACCAGCTCTGGCTCTTCAACCCGGGCTGTGATGCCGTAGTTTTGCAAGAGCACCTTATCCAGACTTGCCAGAAACCCTCTTATACGGCGGGCATTGGTGCCAAAATCATGGCTGCCGAAGCGGGACGCAGAGCGGATATCCAAAAGTGTCCCGACCCTATCCGGCTGGATGCGAATGGCGACATCATCCTTCAAAGAGAAGTATGGCATGCGTGCTTCCATGAGCAGGTAGGTGGGCTCGTCCGGGAAACCCGCGGGTAACTCGTAAATCACCTTCCACCCCATGCTGGAGGCGACGCTGGAAACAGCGTTGTGCAGCTCAGGAGGAGGCAGGCGGAACCGGCGCGGGACGATGTCTGGATAGCTGGCCTTTTGCATGAGCTGCTT
>NZ_LCWX01000228.1:71734-75754 GCF_001431305.1 Pseudovibrio sp. POLY-S9 | reverse complement strand
CTCCGGCAATCAGCGCAGGCGGCTCATCCATATCTGTTGAGACATCATTGAGTGGCGGGAACAGGTAGAGTCCCAGTGTGGCGATGAAAAGCGGGGCGAGGACGATGGCACCATAAAACGTGCCCAGAAAGCTGTTGCCAAACCCTTTGCCGCCGTTGTTCCACAGATCAACCACGGCCATGGCGGCCAGCACAATGGCAGCAGCCCCCATGAAAAAGCCGATCACGAAGAGAACGAGCAGCACCTCTGTGTTGAACAACTCGAAGTAATGGCCAGCAACGGAGAGAATAAGAAACGGAATCGCAATTGCGCCGATACGACGACTGCGCAAGGCAGTGCGGGAATGTCTTGAGGGCAATTGCAGGGTCATTCTATCCCACTCTCTTCAATCTGCAGCTCAGAGTTCAACGTAACCATTCGGCATGAAGGTTACAGCTCTTTACTTTACGATACCAGATACTAGCAGTTCAGAATTACCGAGGGTTGAATACTGCTATTATTTTCGCGCAGATTTTGAGAGAGGGAGTTGCGGCGGATGAACCGCCGCATTCGGGAGGCAATATTAAGCAGCAGCGCCCTCACCTGCGGCCTTCAGACCAACCAGGTCGACAAGATCGGTCAGGCTATCGAGCAGGTGATCACAATGGCCCTTCAGCTCTTCAGCGGTCAAAGCGCCGGTTGTTACGGCGACCCGCACCATGCCTGCGTTTTGGGCTGCATGCATGTCGTGAAGGCTGTCACCCACCATGGCGATGTGCTGAGGCTCGATACCTGTGTGCTCTGCAAACCCGAAGAGCTGGCCCGGTTCTGGTTTTTCACCATGTCCGCTATCGTAGCCCACAACGAAGGTGAAGTAGTCGAGAATGCCGAGGCGCTTCAGCTGCGCAACTGCACTTGCTTCTGTGCCATTTGTCGCCAGACCGATCGGCAAACCAGCCGCAGCCAGAGCCTTGATTGATGATGCTGTATCATCAAATGCTGCAACACAGTCTGCCGCATGGTCCAGAATAAGGTCTTCAATACGATCCAGGAACGCGCGGTTGAACTCAACACCAAGATGATTGGCCCACGGCTCGCTGTAACCGCTTGGCGGATTAGTCAGAATTGGGCTGCCCGGCTGGCAGGCACAGCTGGCGTAATCAAACTTCACCAGATGGCCAAGCTCGGTAGCCAGTTTCAGATTTCCATCTGCCAGGTCCATCAGAACATGTTGGAGCACCGTGCCCCATGTCCTATTGAAATCAATGAGAGTTCCATCGCGATCAAACAGTACGGCGCGCACGTTCATTGTCATTTTCCTTCAGCGCATATGACGGTTTATATGGGAGACCGTCGTCGGGCGATTACCCGAGCAGAATAGTTCTTATGCAAGCGGCTCAATCTACGCACTTATACAGAGTATTACGAGCACCAATCACTATGAGCGATGCTAATCAATCAGCCACAAGCTTCTTGGCACACTAAATACACAGTTTTTTGTCAGTTTCGCAGTCAGGGAAATCGCGGCCAAATGTCACTCAAAATAGCCTGATACATTAATGGTTTAGTCGCGATAATTTTAACTAGCTCACAACCTGATATCCTATCCTTTTGTATAATAATAATAATTTCCAGAAAGGCCGCTGAGCAATTAGTTAACGTCATGTTTCATGCATTCAAATTGCTGAGTTTATTGGGAAATTCCCCCCTCGAAATTAGATTGGCTTTTTTAGTTTTTTTGGCGCTAACATATTCATGCCCGATTTGAGTATCACTCCTGCATATGAGCTGACGCTTATATCGGGTTATCCGGCTACTCATTCCGGATAAGCATCGCGATTTCTGCAACACAACTTGTCCCAAGGGGACGGACTAAAATGGCCTTCGGAACGACTGAGCAACAAAAGAAAAACGCTAAACCTGATCTGGACAAACTTTATCGTCCAGTGGGCATTCAGGCTGTCAATGCTGCGAACTGCTGTAACGGCAAGCAGAAAGAGGCATATCAGCCTAAGGTTCAGGAAGAATATCCTCTTCCGACGGACTGATGCGTCAGGGCTACAAATCAGAGATTCCAGCTTGTTTTTCAAGAACTGAATTGCTTGATTATGTAATCCAATCACATTGATGACTGCTTCAATGCGTAAGCCACGCCTTATTAGGGCATGGCTTTACAGAGACTTGATGGCTGAACGGGCGTCTGGTTATCTGAACAAAGAAGGCGACCCGCAGGATTGCGAGCCGCCTTATTTCTTGCCGAGCCTGTAGAAGCATCAACTGTTATGTCTTCTGCATGACGATCCCGCAGCCCTGCCCCATATCTAATTTTGCTTTCAATAGCGGCTCATGTTCTGGCGCTGATAAATGACCAAGCACACCATGTTTGTAATGCGCTCTGCCTTCATCTGAAATGCATTATGGATACAGACGTACCTTATCCCACTGGTCTTCTGCACTGTCTCTTTTGAAGACAAATCTGTCATGCAGGCGGAAGGCACGATCGTGCCAGAATTCGATTTCCAATGGTTGCAAAATGCAACCGCTCCAATACCCAGGACGCGGAATATCACCAACAGCATATTTAGCAGCGTATTTGGCAACTTCTTTTTCAAGCGCGAAGCGGCTTTCCAATGGGCGGGATTGTTTGGACGCCCACGCACCAATGCGGCTTTTTCGTGGCCGTGAGTTGTAGTATTCGTCGGCCTGGTCTTCAGTTACGTGGATAACATTGCCACGTACCCGGACTTGCCTGCGCAAGCTTTTCCAGTGAAAACACAAAGCAACCTTAGGGTGAGCAAGAATTTCGCGGCCTTTTGTGCTTTCAAAGTTTGTATAAAACACAAAACCCTGTGGACTGTAACCTTTAAGGAGTAACATCCGTACATTGGGCATGCCATTCTCATCTACAGTCGCAACTGACATGGCATTAGGATCATTGGGCTCGCTCTTTTCTGCAAGCGCAAGCCATTCACCAAATAGTTGAAAAGGAACCTCTACGCTTTCAGAGTAACTATTTGTAAACTTTTCTTCCAGATTTTGGATGTCACCATTCATAGTTAATAGTCCCTTTAGGATCCTCACACTGTGGATGAACCGGAATTCGTTAAAACAACGGATTCAACCTGAGGCTCTAGTAGTAATATGGCAGTTTTGTATAGCAAGAAAACCCGTTTACGCCAGTCGTGTTTTGTCTCGGCTGCGCTCTTGCTGACACTTCCTGCCTGCACTCAAATGTCCATATCTGTGAACAACAGTGAGTATCAAGAACCTCTGAACCTGACAGAGGCAGTTGATACCAAGCAAAAGGTCGCGGATAGCGAAATTCATCGCACCGACCGTACGGTTATTACGAATACCATTGAGGAAGCTCTGAACGAGAGCGGGCAAACCAAGCACCGGTTTGCACCTATGGCCTGGACCAATCCTGTCAGCGGCAATAGCGGCACAATCACCTCTCTCATGTCTGTTGATAAAACAGAAAGCATTGCGGGTTGTACTGATTTTGTGACCAGCGCAAACACTGTTGGCGGCGTCAGAGCCTATCAGGGACGCAGCTGCCCGGATACCAACCGTAAAATGAAGATTGTCCAGCTTGCCCCGTTCCAAACCGATGCAACTGTCACTGAATAACTCTTCCTCGCTTCAGTTTCGCAAATGCGACGTGTCCTACTAGATTAAAACCACTGAAATACTCACGTCTGATTAGCTAAGTTCGGCTACGGCTGCTTGCGCCCCATCGAACTCAAGGTTATGTAATGGGTGAGTTATAAACTGCCCTTATTTCAATTTGATGGATGACGATGAGAGATCCCTATTCTGTTCTTGGTGTTAGCAAAAATGCCAGTGAGGCAGAGATCAAGAAAGCGTTTCGCAAACTGGCCAAACAGTTCCACCCAGACCAGAATGCAGACAATCCAAAGGCTAAGGAGCGCTTCTCTGAAGCGAACCAAGCCTATGAAATTTTGGGCGACAAAGATAAGCGCGGACAGTTTGATCGCGGTGAGATAGACGCGGATGGCAAACCCAAGTTTTATGGCGGCC
>NZ_LCWX01000228.1:68698-71643 GCF_001431305.1 Pseudovibrio sp. POLY-S9 | reverse complement strand
CGGGTGGCGGCGGTGGCTTTGAAGGTTTCCGTAATTCAGGGCGTCGTGGTGGTTTCCGGTTTGAGCAGGGCTTTGGCGAAGGCCACGGCGGTTCCGGCGGCCCTCAGGATGCTGGCGGTTTTGACGATATCCTCAATGATATTCTTGGTGGCTTTGGCGGCGGCAAACGCCGCAGCGCAGGCGGTGGAGAATCTCATTTCCATGCTGGCCCTACCAAGGGAGCTGATGCCAACCTGATTGCACGGGTGACACTTGAAGACCTTGCCCACCATGGCAAGGTTCAGGTGAAACTGCCAAGCGGCAAGACTGTGAATGTAAAAATTCCGGCTGGCACGCAGAGCGGCGACAAGATCCGCCTGAAAGGGCAAGGCTTTGCCTCTGCCAAGAGTGGTCAGGCTGGTGATGCACTGGTAGAAGTTCGCATTTCCACACACAAGCTCTTCAAAGTGGATGGAGAGGATGTTCGTGTTGATGTCCCCCTCACCCTTTATGAAGCCGTTCTTGGTGGCAAAGTACGCATTCCAACTCTCAGCGGTGCGGTTAACCTGACAATTCCTGCCAACACCAGCAGCGGAAAGACCATGCGCCTGAAAGGCAAGGGTCTGCCGAAGAAAGAAGGTGGCCATGGCGATCTTCTTGTTGGGCTTGAGATTGTCCTGCCAGAACAGACAGATGAAGAACTTGAAAATCTGATGCGCGTCTGGAAAGAAGTTAAGCCGTATTCGGCACGCGGCCCAGAGTTCGACTGATCATTGCCAATGAGAAAGGCGGGTTACCCCGCCTTTTATTTTGCTACGCTTTGAATTTCTCAGAAGCAGAGTGCTACAACAATCAGAGCTAAGCTTCGATTGCAGCCAGACTGACTGGCGCTACGCTGTCATCTGGAACAAAGAAATCTGGTTGCAGATTCACTTTCGGATTCACGCGGTACTTGTCAAAATCGGTCATACCGTTTTCCGCCAGCAATGTATCATCAATGAAGAAGTTGCCAGTGGTGTCTGCTGCCGGTTTTGTGAAGATCAGATGCGCCGCATCTGCCAGAATGTCTGGCGTCCGGCTTGCCTGAACCATCATGTCGCCGCCAAGCAGATTCTGAACAGCAGCCGTGGCAATGGTCGTGCGCGGCCAAAGAGCGTTTACAGCAATCTTCTTAGAGCGCAGTTCTCCGGCAAGTCCCAGTACAACAAGGCTCATGCCGTATTTGGCAATGGAGTACGGTGTATGGTTCTTAAACCACTTCTCCTGCATATCCAGCGGCGGAGAAAGCATCATGATATGCGGGTTTTCTGCTTCTTTCAGATACGGGATTGCCAGCTTAGAGCAGAGTAAGGTGCCACGCGTGTTGATCTGGTGCATGAGGTCAAAGCGCTTCATGTCGATTTTCTGAACCGGTGTCAGGTTGATCGCACTGGCATTGTTGACCACAATATCGATGCCACCGAACTTTTCAGCAGCCGCCTTCATTGCATTCTCAACACTCTCTTCGCTTCGCACATCAACCACGAGCGGGAGCGCCTGACCTCCGGCATCCTCAATCTCTTTGGCTGCTGTGTAGATCGTTCCTTCCAGCTTAGGATGCGGTTCTGCCGTTTTTGCAGCGATCACAATGTTCGCACCATCTTGTGCTGCCCGCTTGCCAATCGCGAGGCCAATTCCACGAGATGCACCGGTAATGAACAGTGTTTTACCCTTCAGACTTCCCATGTTTCCCCCAAATTCCTGAATTGAGATGCGGTGCTGAACACCGCATCTGAACGAGTTAAGCTTTGCTCATGAACTTCATGAAGGCTTCGCGGGCCTCATCAGACTTGAGCAGTTCAGCAAAGAGGCCGATTTCTTCAAAAATGCGTTTTTCAAGCGGCTCACGCTTGCCACGCAGCAGTTCTCTGGAAATGCGCAGGGCGTTTTGAGGCTTGGATGCAACCTTCTGCGCGATCGCAAGCACACGGTCTTCCAGCTCATCAGGAGAGACCACGTGATTTACGAAGCCTGCCTCCTTTGCCATCTCGGCCGTGAAGCTCTCACCCAGTGCCAGCAGTTCGAACGCCTTGTGGTAGCCCATTGTCTCTGGGCCGATCAGCGTTGAGCCCGCTTCAGGAATGATGCCAAGGTCGGTGAACGGCGTTTTGAAGAGCGCGTTTTCTGTCGCAAACACCATATCGAAGTGGAACAACATGGTGGTGCCCACGCCAATGGCAGGACCATCAATGCCTGCGATTACAGGTCTGGATGGCTCATGAAGTGCGCCGAGGAATTTGCCAACTCCGCCAGCTTCCAGGCCTTCGCCTGACATTGCTGCCTTGAGGAAATCTGCGATGTCGTTGCCTGCGGTGAATACGCCTGGGCGGCCAAGCATGACATGGCAGCGGATGCTTTCGTCTTCTGTCTTCAACGCATCTGCCATATCCATGTACATGGCCTGTGTCAGTGCGTTTTTCTTTTCTACGCGGTCCATGCGGATGATCTGGACTGCGCCGTCCCGTTCAATACTGATCATGTGTCCCTCCCAAACTGATTGGTGAGGCCTGTTCAGCCTCACCTTTTAAATACGGTTGACTGCCTCTTGGATCAGGCAAGTTCAGCTGCGTCGAATGCAAGGATTGCTTCAGCTGCACGTGTTACGTCGTCTTTCAGCGGTGCGCTCTCACCCAAAACAGTTTCTGCAAAGCTGCGCGCCATCAGGTAGCGTGGCTTCTTCAACGTCTCTGGTGCATCCCTGGATGCCAGAGCACCTTTTGCCAGTAAGCCAGCGCCCAGAGTGATGCCTGCCAAACGCAGATATGGTGTCGCACCTGCAAGCGCTTCCGGGATTTTCCCGTCAGCCTGTGCGCTCAACATCCATTCGGTGGCGGTTTCCAGATCAGCAACAGCTGCATCCAGCTTGGCACCAAGATCACCCAGTTCACCGGTGTTGTCTGCGTTTACACTTGCAGCGATCTCTTTGA
>NZ_LCWX01000228.1:66855-68602 GCF_001431305.1 Pseudovibrio sp. POLY-S9 | reverse complement strand
CTCAGCGATGAGGCTGCGGACCTGATCACCACCAGACATTGGCAGCTTGCGCATCACCAGATCGATGGACTGAATGCCGTTGGTGCCTTCATAGATCGGAGCGATGCGCGCATCACGCAGATGTTGGGCTGCGCCGGTTTCTTCAATGAAGCCCATGCCGCCGTGGATCTGGATACCAAGAGAGGCCACATCGACACCAAAGTCGGTGGAGAGGGCTTTTGCAATTGGTGTGAGCAAGCCAGCACGCTCTGCCCAGAACTTCTTCTGATCCGCATCTGGCGCGACTTTTGCCATGTCCAGTGCATGTGCGCAGGCATAACAGATTGCACGGGCAACCTGCGTCTGAGACTTCATGGAGAGAAGGGTGCGTTTAATATCCGGGTGAACTGCGATCGGATCCATACCGTCGGTCTTTGACCCGACACCGCGGCCCTGCTTGCGATCCAGTGAGAACGCCAGAGACTCCTGGAAGGCACGCTCTGCGATGCCGAGACCCTGCACACCCACGGCAAGGCGGGCGTTGTTCATCATGGTGAACATGCAGGCGAGGCCTCTATTTTCTTCGCCGATGAGCCAACCGATTGCACCGCCCCTATCGCCAAAAGACATGGTGCAGGTTGGAGAGCCATGGATACCGAGCTTGTGCTCCACACCAGCTACGGTCACGTCATTCTTCTCGCCAAGGCTGCCATCGTCATTGACGAAATACTTTGGCACTGCAAACAGTGAGATGCCACGTGTTCCAGCAGGCGCGTCCGGCAAGCGAGCCAGCACCAGATGGACCACGTTGTCTGTCATATCGTGATCGCCATAGGTGATGAAAATCTTCTGACCAGAGATTTTGTAGGACCCGTCTCCCACAGGCTCTGCTTTGGCACGCAGAGCGTTCAGGTCTGAGCCAGCCTGTGGCTCAGTCAGGTTCATTGTGCCTGTCCACTCGCCGCTAATGAGCTTTTCGAGGTACTTGGCTTTGAGTTCCGGAGAGCCGTGCTTCTCGATAGCCTCTACAGCGCCTGTGGTGAGTGTTGGGCACAAGGTAAAAGCCATGCTGCCCGCATTCCACATTTCGAACACGGCGACGTGGAGCATGTTTGGAAGGCCCTGCCCTCCGTACTCCGGATCACCTGTCAGCGCGCTCCAGCCGCCCTGACGCCAACTGGTGTAAGCCTCTTTCCAGCCCGGTGAGGTTTTGACGCTTCCATCGATCAATTGTGCCGGATTTTCATCTCCAACCCTATTGAGAGGCGCGATCTCTTCCTCTGCAAACTTTGCGGCCTCACCCAGGATAGCTTCGATCAAATCATCTGAAAGCTCTTCCTGTCCCGGCTGCGCCTGAAGCTGTCCTAAACCTGCGACTTCTTTCAGCGTGAATACAATTTCACTCAGTGGTGCACGATACATTTTGTTTTCCTCCCCTTCTAAGGCCGCCTGCCTTCCATATAGGGCCAGCAAACCGCCTTAGAGCTGTATTTACGCGTAGTCCTCACCGACAGCTGGCGGCCACTCCTCGGAAATACGCGTACATTTGCGCATACTCTCATCCGAAAACCGACGCTCACGTCTCGGGAATACGCTATAGCGACTTGACGAATTGGCTTTTGCCCATCAAAAGGCCGCTACAGAATTTTTCCTGTTTGGGACAGTAGTGTGATTAACCTATACGTCAAGCGTCCCTTAGAGGCAGGTTGCCCCCTACATTCGTCTTAGTAAGAAAGAAAAGGTATGAAACTCTGGCGCTTACACCCAT
>NZ_LCWX01000228.1:62670-66753 GCF_001431305.1 Pseudovibrio sp. POLY-S9 | reverse complement strand
CTGACACCCAGTTGGAAGACACGCAAATTTTTCAGGATATTTGCGATGCGCTGAGCGATGGGAAACTCGTCGCGATACCTACTGAGACGGTATATGGATTGGCTGCAGATGCAACCAATGGCAAAGCCTGTGCGAGTATATATGAGGCGAAAGGGCGTCCAAGTTTCAACCCCTTAATTTCTCATATAGACAGTCTGGAAGCAGCACAAACCCACGCTTTTTTTGATGACCGTGCTCTCAAACTGGCCGAAGCCTTCTGGCCGGGGCCGTTGACTCTTGTGTTGCCGAAGCGGCCGACCAGCCCGGTCTCTGATCTTGCTGTAGCAGGCCTTGAGACAATCGCACTCCGAGTGCCTCGCTCGGAGGTGATGCGGGCATTGTGCAAGCATACCGGGCGCCCATTGGCGGCACCTTCGGCCAACCTTTCCGGGCGGATCAGCGGCACGACCGCAGAAGATGTTATCAACGATCTTAAAGATCACTTGTGTTACCTCATCGATTCCGGGGCGACCTCTGTAGGTGTTGAATCAACAATCGTCTCGCTTGTGGGGGACCGCCCAACACTTCTGCGACCGGGTGGTCTGGCCCGTGAAGACATTGAAGCTGTGCTTGGTGAAACATTGGTGCGTGCAGGAACAGACGACAGCGCCCCAATGGCGCCCGGGATGCTGACATCCCACTACGCTCCCAACTCCCACATTCGCCTGAATGCAGAGGATGTGGCGGAAGGGGAAGCGTTGATTACCTTTGGCGCTAATCTGCCCAAAGGCTCCGATAAAGCTGCCAAGCTGGTTCCTCTCAGCGACTCAGAAGATCTGACCGAGGCTGCTGCACGCTTGTTTACTGCATTGCGTCAGGCCGACCTTGGAGAAAACGGAAAAATTGCGGTCATGCCAATCCCTCATCATGGACTGGGGGAAGCTATTAATGATCGCCTTGCCCGCGCTGCTGCTCCCCGCGATTAAACGCTGTTCAGAACACTGAAAACAGACAGCGCTTTGCCTTCTTCTTTGTATTTTCCCAAGATCTCTCTGGCGCAACCCGTTGAGAGCACAGGATAACTACCCCTGAATACTTTGGGCTTATTGTAGAATTCCTTGTATTTATGCAACACCTAAAGAATAGGTGTTAACCTTTTCTCTTTCCGCTCAGTATGAATTCAAGGAGTGGGGGAATAATCAGCGTGCAAATTTAAAGAATTGGCCCAATATTACAGTCATGTATTTCTTAGAGATGCAGCGGACCTCCCCCACGAGCAACACAGATTGCTCGCACCTTTAATCCGGGGTTGCGTGTTATACACGCACTCCGGATTTTTCTTGTCTTACTCACGGGACAGCTGGGCATTCCACGCAGGCATAACCACTGAGATTTATCGGCACCTCATCCCAATTACCGAGATAAACTGGAGGGGTGTACAATTGACAGACTGCTCGGCAATGTGGACTTGTATATGTAATTCGCCCAATTTTTCACAGGATTGGATTTAGGTGCCATCACACTAGAGTAAGTGTGCTCACTTCACGCTCCAACTTCGCTACTGGAACGAGCTCTAAAATTGGCTGTGTACCTGACTTCATTTTTAACGGGTTCAATATCTTGAGTACTTTGCTGCTGCACCATCAGGCTTTTTTAAATCATCTTACTCCGCTTGGTCATCCAGAACGTCCCGACCGTTTGCGGGCTATTGATCGTATGCTGGAGAACGAAAGGTTCTTCATGCTGGATCGCGATATCGCGCCATTCGGAACGTTTCAGGATATTGCCCGGGTTCACAGCTCTGACTACATCAACTCCATCCACAATATGAACCCTGAAGAGGGCCTTATCGACTTTGCGCCAGACACCAATCTGTCTCCGGGCAGCTGGGAGGCGGCGATGCGGGCTGTTGGCGGCTCTACACGCTGTGTGGATGAGGTGATGAGTAAACGCGTTTCCAACGCTTTTGCGGCATGCCGGCCTCCAGGACACCATGCGGAGTCAGCTCTTACCTCTGGTTTTTGCCTGTTTAACAATGCGGCAATTGCAGCCCGCTATGCACAGGACGTTTATGGGCTTGAGCGTGTGGCGATCATGGATTTTGACGTTCACCACGGAAACGGCACTCAGGAAATCTTCTGGAACGATCCAACCGTGATGTACACCTCCACTCACCAAATGCCATTGTTTCCGGGCACCGGTGCCGTGAATGAAACGGGTGAGCACAACAACATTGTCAACGCCCCACTCACGGCAGGCGATGATGGAACTCAGTTCCGTGAGGCCCTTGATTACGCGATTTTGCCGCGTATCCGTGAATTCTCACCGGATCTGATTATTATCTCCGCGGGCTTTGATGCTCATGAACGTGATCCACTTGGCGGCCTGCGCCTCACAGAGCTGGACTTTGCGTGGGCGACCCGCAAACTCATCGAAATTGCGGATGATTGCTGTCAGGGACGTGTCGTTTCGCTTTTAGAAGGTGGGTATGATCTGGAAGGTCTTGCGCGATCTGCCGCCGCTCATGTAATGACATTGATGGATTACTAATTGGGAGTGCGCCTACTCCCGACTGAGCGAGGACAGTTTGGTGACAGAAGAAGCAGCCGGTTCCATTGAAAACCTTTCCTTTGAGCAAGCATTAGCTGAGCTGGAAACCATTGTTCGCAATCTGGAGCAAGGCAACGTGCCTCTGGAAAAGAGCATTGAGCTTTACGCTCGGGGTGAAGCCTTGCGTGAAAAGTGCGATGGCTTGCTCAAAGCTGCTGAAGAGAAGGTAGAGAAAATCCAGATGAACACATCTGGAAACGCAGTTGGCACAGAAGCGCTGGATGAGCAATAAATTCAGCTAATATGGAATTGAAATTCTAGTTCTAAACACAATAACTAGAACTCTCTCTCTAGTACACGCGTTCATTTTTTCAACAGACCCCGCCTTGAGCGGGGTTTTTGTTTGCACCTGATTCATCAGGAACGCTGTTTTACTTAAATGATAAAAATTTCGTGATAATTTATTATTTAGCCTACTAAATAAAATTGGACAAAAACTATTGAGCACATAACACACCCGTTATTCTATTGAGCCGATAAGTTTTAATTGGAACAATACTTAACCGGAGATATTTCACAGAATATTATTTCAAGACAGAGAATACAAAGCACTGGATAGATCGTATAACCGACCGGACGGTCTAGTTTAAATCGACGAGTATTCTTCATTTATCGCCGGTTATTGGTATAGGCAAAAAAAAGGGGACTACGAAAACCGTAGCCCCAAGTCGATCACTGTGCACGTGGCCCCATCGACCACACATTCGACATAGGACGTTTCGTCGCAGATTGCATCACCCCATGGGGTGACAAAAGCGCAATTAATACTAGCAAATGAAAAAAAATACGTTCTCATCCCCTATTGACACAGGTTTTGAAGAGGCATCCCTACAAAAGGACCTAGCATAAACGATCAATTATTCATGACAGGCAATTGCACAGAGGGCAGGCTTGCTATAATCGTGGTCAATTACGGAAGACAGTCGTTTCGGCCATAATTTAGAACATATGCCATGGTCGGATCGTTTTGTGTTAAGCTGCCAAATAGTCAAAAGACTTAAGAAGACCCTGATGTCCCTGCTAGATCAAATTCAAAACCCATCTGATCTCAAAAAGGTCCCCGAGGACCGCCTTCAACAAGTTGCTGAAGAGCTTCGAGAGGAGATGGTTGATGCTGTTTCTGTTACAGGAGGGCATTTAGGAGCTGGATTAGGTGTTGTTGAACTCACCGTTGCGCTCCACCATGTCTTCGACACGCCCAAAGATCGGTTGATCTGGGATGTTGGACACCAGTGTTACCCGCACAAAATTCTGACTGACCGCAAAGAGCGTATTCGCACACTGCGTCAGGATGGCGGCTTGAGTGGCTTCACCAAGCGCTCCGAGAGTGATTACGACCCATTTGGCGCCGGACACTCTTCCACTTCTATTTCAGCTGGCCTTGGCATGGCTGTGGCCCGCGACCTTGCCGGTGGCGACAACAACGTGATCGCTGTGATTGGTGATGGCGCGATGTCCGCTGGAATGGCTTATGAAGCCATGAACAATGCGGGC
>NZ_LCWX01000228.1:61421-62578 GCF_001431305.1 Pseudovibrio sp. POLY-S9 | reverse complement strand
GCGCTGAACTCCCGCCTGATCGTTATTTTGAACGACAATGACATGTCGATCGCTCCACCTGTTGGTGCCCTTTCCGCGAGCCTCGCACGTCTTGTTTCTGGCAAGACTTACAAGGGCTTCCGCGAGGCAGCTAAGCAGGTCGCGAGCGCATTGCCAAAACCGCTGCAGGAAAAAGCAGCGCAGGCAGAAGAGTTTGCCCGCAGCTTCTTTACCGGCGGCACTTTGTTTGAAGAACTTGGCTTCTACTATGTTGGCCCCGTTGATGGGCACAATCTGGATCACCTTTTGCCTGTCCTGAAAAACGTTCGGGACGCTAAAGAAGGTCCAATCCTCGTTCACGTGGTGACCCAAAAGGGTAAAGGCTATCTGCCTGCTGAGAACGCCAGCAACAAGTATCACGCTGTTGCCAAGTTTGATGTTGTGACAGGTGAACAGTCCAAGCCGAAACCGAATGCACCTGCCTACACTCGCGTTTTTGCCAATGCGTTGATTGCAGAAGCAAACAAAGACGAGAAGATCGTTGGCATCACAGCCGCGATGCCGGACGGAACTGGTCTGGATGTGTTTGAGAAAGTTCATCCAACCCGCATGTTCGATGTGGGTATTGCTGAGCAGCATGCTGTGACATTCGCCGCCGGCCTTGCCTCTGAGGGCTTCAAACCGTTCTGTGCGATTTACTCGACCTTCCTCCAGCGTGGCTACGATCAGCTTGTCCACGATGTTGCGATCCAGAAACTGCCTGTACGCTTCCCGATTGATCGCGCTGGCCTTGTTGGTGCGGATGGTGCGACACACGCAGGTTCATTTGATACTGCGTTCCTCTCTTGCTTGCCGGGCATGGTTGTTATGTCACCGGGTGATGAAGCAGAGCTGGTCCATATGGTTTCCACCGCTGCAGCTTATGATGAAGGCCCTATTGCCTTCCGTTACCCACGCGGTGAAGGCATTGGCATTGATCTGCCGGAAGTCGGTATGCCTTTGGAGATCGGCAAAGGCCGCATCGTTAAAGAAGGCTCCCGCGTTGCTCTGGTTTCATTGGGTGGCCGCCTGCAGGAAGCCTTGAGGGCTGCTGATACGCTTGATGCAGCCGGTCTTTCAACAACAGTTGCCGATGCACGCTTTGCCAAACCACTTGATACTGAGATGATCGGGGGCCT
>NZ_LCWX01000228.1:54212-61305 GCF_001431305.1 Pseudovibrio sp. POLY-S9 | reverse complement strand
TGATCACCATCGAAGAAGGTTCCATTGGCGGCTTCGGAAGCCAAGTGCTTCAGTTCCTCTCTGACAACGGCTTGCTTGATGGGTCTCTTAAAGTTCGCAGCATGATCCTGCCGGACGTTTTTCAGGACCACGCAAAGCCGGAGACGATGTACAAAGATGCTGGACTAGATGCATCAGGGATTGTGCGCCGTGTCTTTGAAACCCTTGGTAAAGCAGAGGATTTGCCGTTAAGGCTGGTGTAGAACATTGTATTTGTGTTCATAACTCATCAAAAAATTAAATGAGGGGCAGCTTTCGCTGCTCTCCTTATTTTCTTTTTGCATATCATATGTAGTGTGAACTCAGTTTTACATCGTTGGCTGGTGCGCGCATGATACTGCTGCTTGCAACCTTTGCGTCCTTGATGCTGTCCACCGCCCTGATTCTTGCAGGGCATGGACTTTCTTCGACGCTCATCCCCCTCAAAGCTGATTTGGCCGGATTTGGAGACCTCCAGATTGGTCTGATCTCGTCCAGTTTTTACATTGGCTTTGTGATTGGGTGTCTGTTTGGTCCGTTTCTCATTCTACGGGCCGGTCATATCCGTGCATTTGCTGCACTGGTTTCTTTGATGTCTGGCGCGGCACTGCTCCACCCTATCCTGGTGGATCCTTTGGCGTGGGCGCTTTTCCGCATCATTACTGGTGTGTGTTTTGCTGGCATCGTTTTGGTTGTCGAAAGCTGGTTGAATGACCGGGCAACTAATGAGAACCGTGGCACAGTCATGTCGCTTTACATCATCTGCTATCTGGGTGCGACCATGGGTGGCCAGCTGATGATTGTTGGCTTTGACGTTAGCACCTTTGTACCATTTGCAATTGCGTCCATTTTTGTCAGCGTTGCTGTGGTCCCCGTTGTGCTCACCAAAGCTGTTCAGCCAGCTCCCATTACGCTGGTGCGCTTCCGCCCGATCAACCTTTATCAGACCTCCGCTGTGGCCCTGATTGGTTGTCTGCTGATTGGTCTTGCCAACAGCTCCATGTGGGCGTTGGCTCCGCTTTATGCCAAGCAGATCGGCTACAGCACCAACGAGGCGGCGTATTTTGCAGCAGCCATCGTTTTGGGTGGTGCTATTACGCAGTGGCCGATTGGTCGTCTGTCAGACCGTGTTGACCGTCGTATCATTATTTTGCTTTTGGGCTTCGCCGCGGCAGCGGCAGCTCTAGTGCTCTTTACGCTTGAGAGCGGAAACTTCTGGACTACATTCACCGTATTCCTGATCCTGGGCATGGCCAGTCAGCCGACATACGCGATTGTTGCTGCCCACGCCTTTGACTATGTGGAAGCAGAAGACTACGTCGAGACATCTTCCGGTGTTCTGATGTCGAACGGAATCGGGTCGATGATTGGACCGACCGTTGCAGCAGGCCTGATGTTCAGTATCGGCCCTGAAGGGCTATTCATATGGGTGGCACTTGTTGAAGTAGCTCTTGCCCTCTTCGTTGTCAGCCGCCTGGTTATTCGCCCTGCGGACGAGGATCTGGAGAAGACAGACTTCGAATACGGTGCAACATCCAACATGGGTGCCGTGCTTACGCCTGATCCGCTAGATATCGAAGATCCTTACGTTATTCCGCCTGAAGAGTTCCCTGCCTACGAGCAGGATGAGGGCATGGCCTCAGAAGAAGTGGGTGATTTGCCAAATCGCAATGATGAGGATGAGAATCCGCCTACAACTGATGAGACTCAGGATAATTCCAGATTCCCTTCTGGCTGAGTGTAGACACACTCAGCGGAAGCAACTAAGAAAGACCCATGGTCAAGCCGAGTAATACATTACATGTACTCAGAAGCGAGCGGCATCCGCTCGTTTTGCTTGCTGGCGTTGCGATGCTGGCCCGAGTGCTGTTGCTTGTCCTGAGTTTTTCCGGCGCAGCTGCTGATCCTTCGGTTGCTGCGCTCATGCAATTGTGCGCCCCTTCGGGAGGCTCACAAATTGCAAAGATTGAAGGCTCCACGCATACCGAAAATCCGCTGGGAATAGGCTGCGATTGCACGTTCATGTGCCCGCATACGTCCAAACAGGCGACTTATTTTTCGATAGAGCCCGAGAACTGGCAGAGTCCTACCCTCGTGGTTGCTGGTTCTCTCTCCCTTGATAGCGCTCTCGTAATTGACAGAAGCCTCCGTGGTCATAATTTCCTCATCCGGGCTCCTCCAGTCGCCTAGGTTTTCCCTTGATCAACAAAACCTGATTTGACTGATCTCTTCTGCCTGAGTTTACAGGTAGGGAGCTATTCCTTGGATGAATATTATGAAAACACGTGCTCTTATTGTTGCAGCAGCTCTTGTTGCGTTCACCGGTTCGGCTGCTCTTGCGGACAGCATTCAACACGGTGATCTGACCATTAAAGATGCCTGGACACGCGCAACTCCACCAAAAGCAAAAGGTGGCGGAGCTTTCGTTTCTATCACCAACAATGGCAGCGAAGATGCGCGCCTGACAGGTGCAGTTTCCGGCTATGCCAAGCGCACAGAAATTCACGAAATGGCTGTGAACGATGGCATCATGAAAATGCGTAAGCTGGACGATGGCGTAGTTATTCCTGCCGGCGAAACACTTGAGTTGAAGCCTGGCAGCTACCACGTCATGTTCATGGGTCTGAACCAAGCATTCAAAATGGGCGAAGAGCTCAAAGTTACTCTGGAATTCGAAAAAGCCGGTCCAGTTGAAGTAACATTCCCAGTTATGAAAATGGGTGCAAAATCCGGCAAAATGCACCACTAACCAATTGAACTGTGCACGGGTGGATTAAGATGAACGTTGCGAAAACAATTCGATATGGAGCGTGGGCTGCAGTCGCATTGCTCGTTGCCGCAGTTTCTGCTGTAACAGTAATGAAGTTTGTGAAAGAGGATGTCCCGCAGGCTGCTACTGTGCAGATCGGTGGCCCGTTTGAGCTGGTTGATGGCAAGGGACAAGTCTTTACAGACAAGAACCTTGATGGCAAGCCAACTCTGATGTTCTTCGGCTTCACATTCTGTCCTGATGTGTGCCCAACAACCCTCTCTGATATGCAGGGATGGATTGATAATCTGGGGCCGAAGGCAGATGATCTGAACTTCGTTTTCGTCAGCGTTGATCCTGAACGCGATACACCAGACGTTATTGCAGATTATGTTGCTGCGTTTGGGTCTCACGTCGTTCCACTGACTGGCTCCGTCGACCAGGTTAAAAAAGTCGTTAAAGACTACCGCGTTTATGCGAGAAAAGTACCATTGGAAGACGGTGACTACACCATGGACCACACCGCAGCGGTTTACATGCTGAATGGTAACTTGGATTTCGTGGGAACCATCAGCTATCAGGAACCTGAAGAAACAGCGCTTCCAAAAATCAGAAAGTTGCTTGGTAGCTCATAAAAGTTTAGGGTGTCTGGGAATTCAGGCACCCTTTTTTGGATGAACATATGAAAGATCATGCAGCTCTCTATGCTGGCACAGCTGCCGTTGGATTTCTGCTGATCGCAGCCACCGCATTCCTTTGGATGCGCTATGGCAATTTGCTTTTCTCAGACAAACTGTTAAACGCACTGGCTGGTTGCTTCGGCCTTTAGGCTAAGCTTGATCCATATTCCAGTCAGGTGACATATGCGGCTTTATCAATTCCTCGTCGAACATGGCTATTTTGAAACGCGTGCCCGTGCTCGTGATGCGATTTTGCGGAACACGATCGTGATAGATGGTATGCCTGCAAAGAAGCCTTCGCAGAAGATCTCAGGCAAACCCAACATCACTATCGATGACCCGGCCTCTGACTATGTCTCCCGCGCCGCTTTAAAGCTCATCAAAGGCCTGGAGCATTTTGACCTCGCCCCTGATGGGAAGATCTGCCTCGATATTGGCGCCTCGACTGGAGGCTTCACGCAGGTTCTGCTGGAACACGGTGCTCAGATCGTTCATGCCATTGATGTTGGGCATGATCAGCTGGCAGATAAGATCTCCAATAACCCACGCGTTGTCCGTAAAGACGGCCTTAATGCTCGTGAGCTGACGCTTGAGCATCTTGAAGGCCAGCATCCGGAGTTTCTAGTTTCCGACGTGAGCTTTATCTCTCTGAAGCTTGCCCTCCCACCAGCTATTGAACTTGCTGAAGATGGGGCCTTAGGGGTCTTCCTCGTCAAGCCACAGTTTGAAGCTGGGCGTGAGCGGATTGGGAAAGGTGGTCTTGTTGCACCAGAGATTGCGGAACAGATCTCTGTAGAGCTGCAAGAGTGGATGAATGCACAGCCGGGCTGGTCCGTGCTTGGCATCACTTCCTCCCCTATCAAGGGTGGTGATGGAAATGCCGAGTACCTGATGGCTTGCCAAAAGAAGCCATTATAGTTTTCTTGAAGCCCTTCTCCCGAGGCACAGAGGTGCTCGGGAGAAGATGTTCCTGTGTGCCTTTAAGTTATGCGCGCAGCTGAGATACGAAGCCTTCCACGCGGTCTTTGAGTTCATCCGCAAGATTCGTTAGATCCACAGACGCCTTTTTCACACTCAAAGCCGAGTTGCTGGTGTCTTCAGCCGCTTTGCCAATGTCATTCACGCTAGCAAAAACTTCCTTGGTCCCATTGGATGCAAGCTCAGCGCTGCGGGCAATTTCACTGGTTGCCACGCCTTGCTCTTCAACTGCAGCGGCAATATTGGATGCCACTTCATCTAGCTCGCTGATGGTTTTAGAGATCCCTGCGATCTCATCAACAGCGCCTTGCGTTGCTTCCTGAACGCCGCTGATCTGTTCGGCAATGCTTTGGGTTGCACGCCCTGTTTGATTGGCCAGATCTTTCACTTCATTGGCAACAACGGCAAAGCCTTTGCCAGATTCCCCTGCTCGGGCCGCTTCGATGGTTGCATTCAAGGCGAGAAGGTTGGTCTGATCGGCAATCGCATTGATGATGTCAATCACTTCGCCAATTTTCAACACGGCCTCGGAAAGACCACGCACGGTGATGTTGGTTTGTTCAGACTTAGAAACAGCCACCGCAACCGTTCTTGAGGCCAGATCAACCTGCATCCCAATTTCGCGAATGGATGCTGTCAGCTCCTCCGCTGCAGAACTCACGGTTTGCACGTTAACAGAGGTTGCCTCAGCCGCATTTGCCCCTGCTTGGGCACGCGATTGTGCTCTTGAGGCAGCTGGTTCTAGCACCTCTGCATGTGACTTCATGCCTGTGGCTGCAGATGAAACAGTTTGAACAACGCTGCCTACGCTTTTTTCAAAATCAGAGACAATTTTGGTACGTGTCGCCTTTTCTTCAGCTATGCGCTTGCTTTCCTGCTCTCTTTTGTCTGCCTCCATCTCCTTGACTTTGATGGCGTTGTCTTTGAACACACGCACCGCTGTGATCATGTCAGAGATCTCATCCTTCTGGCGGCGCTCCGAGATATCAACTTGCAGATTTCCTGATGCCAACTCACCCATAACCCGGGTCAGTGAAGAAATTGGCTTGCTCAACGAACTGGCGAATATCCATGCACCCAGAGCAGCAAGGAGCGCGAGTACAACGCCCAAGACAGAGACAAGTGAGAACATCTGATTGGATGCCTCAAGGATTTTACTGCGTGGGATGGTGATGACCAGCAGCCATGGCTCTTCGGTTTTTGCGATGCTAATTGGAACGCCCACCTGCAACATTTCAACATTGCCGACTTGCGTGTTGGGTAGAATGCGCGTTTTTCCAGAGGTTAACGGCTCAAGAATTGCTTTTGAAAACCCAGCTGTACCAGCAGCTTGGGACACAAGCAGACTGTCTGGATTAGAAACAATTGTTCCGGAAGAGCTGATCAGTGTGAGGTAGCCTTCCTCATAAGGATGCATTCCATTCAGTCTCTCCTGAATGTCAGAAAGAGCAATGTCTACGCCAGCAACACCGGCTCTGGCTCCAAAGCCATCCACCGGCACAACAAGAGACGTGATTAGGGTATCCACGCCGCCAACAGAATAGATGTACGGCTCGAGGATGATCTCATCGCCACTTCTTTGAGCAAGCAGATAGTAGTCACCTGCTCCGTCCTTTTCATAATCGACGAGTGCTTCCCGGCCTATCTGTCCACCTGAGCGAAACCAGTATGGGATAAATCGTCCGGTCTGGTCATGAAACGGCTTGTTGGCCCAGTCCTGATCCTTGCCATCAAACGCATCAGGTTCCCAAGCGGCCCAGCTGCCAATCAGCTGCTCGTTGCTCTGAAGGACACCTTTGAGGATCTCCGCTGAAGCTGCACGATTGGCGTCCCCGCTTTTTCTGAGTGCGTCCAATGCATTGGCTGTATTGCGCGCAACTGCAAAAGATTGATCCAGTTCAGCTTTAACGACGGCTGCACTTTCCTTGGCAATTTCGTTTGAGAGCCTGATTGCTTGTTCTTCGATAACCCCTGCCCCAATGAACAAGACAGACCCCGATGAGGCAACCATCGACACCAGTGCAATCACGACAACCCAAAATGTCAATTTCCCTTTTAATTTTAAAGACGGCATTGAAAACTCCTACAGAACATCGCCGATTTCTTTGGGAAAGTTGCAGCCATAAATTGTATCACCATACGCATGCAGCCCGCATATTCCGTTGGGAAATTGATCAAATAGACAAACAAAAAGTTTATTTCAGAGAACATTTTAAATATATCGGCAAAATCTATTCAGAAACTCAGTATAAAGTGTCGCACAGCACACCTATACAGTAATTTTCCACATTACCTTTGCGTCACAAATGATGGCTTCCCCTAGATCAAATCGAAGACTAAACATCGCTGTTCAATCACGCTCCAACGGAATGCCAAACTTCGCGACATCAAGCATTGCATGTATCGGAGCGGCGCTGTAAACGCAGTGCCATGTCTAAGAAGCCTGAAGCCACTGTAGAAACCCTCCGTATTGCACGCCTTGCCCATAAGGGTGACGGTGTTGCTGAGACCGATGCCGGACAGATCTTTGTTCCCTATACACTTGAGGGCGAGCTTGTCAGCGCCCAGGTGCAAGGTGCTCGTGCGGAACTTAACGAGATTATTGAGCCAAGCCCGCATCGTGTCGCGTCCGTGTGCAAGCATTTCAGCACATGTGGTGGCTGCTCTT
>NZ_LCWX01000228.1:52679-54113 GCF_001431305.1 Pseudovibrio sp. POLY-S9 | reverse complement strand
TGCAGCATATGGATGAGGCTTCCTACAAGGACTTCAAACGCCAACAAGTGGTTGATGCTCTGGCCTCCCGTGGCATCGAAACGCCAGTGGAAGATGTCGTGGTTTGCGGCAAGGGCAGTCGCCGCCGTGCAGTCTTTGCAGCTGTGAAGGCAAGCCATAAAGTGCTGTTTGGCTATCACACAGCCAAATCCAACCGCCTTGTCAACATTGAAGAATGCCCAGTGATTGCGCCTGAGCTCATGAAAGCCGTGCCGGGACTTCGCAAGCTTGCCGGCGAAATTCTGCTGCGTAAGGGCGAACTGAAGTTCACCGTGATGACAACACAGAGCGGCCTTGATGTTGCTATTGGTGGGTTGGGTAAAAACAAAGACAAGCATTACCTCGAACTCTCACAGGCTGCTGTTGAAAATAACTTTGCGCGCCTGACTGTCGATGGTGAAACAATTATCGAGATCCGCCCTCCTCTGCTGGATATGAGTGGTGTGGCTGTTCCAATTCCGTCCGGCGGGTTTATTCAGGCAGCCTTGAGCGCTGAAAAAACCATGGGTGATCTTCTTTCAGAGGGTCTGAGTGGTTGCAAACGCGTGGCTGACTTGTTCTGCGGTGCGGGTACTCTGACTTTCAAGATCGGGCAGTTTGCCAATGTGCATGCGGTGGAAGGCGAAGCAACTTCACTGAAAGCGCTTGATCTTGGATTGCGCCGTGCCAAGGGCCTTAAGAAGGTTACGACTGAACGCCGGGATCTGTTCCGCCGACCAATTGTTGCAAAAGAGCTCGATAACTTCGGCAAGGGGTTTGATGGCGTGGTGTTTGATCCACCGCGTGCTGGTGCGCTTGCCCAGGCACAGGAACTTGCGAAGTCTCCAGTCAAGAAGATCGTTGCTGTTTCGTGTAGCCCTGCCAGTTTTGCTCGTGACATTCGAGAGCTGCTGGACGGTGGCTATCAGATCAAGCGCGTAGTACCGATTGATCAGTTCCTCTATTCCCCTCATGTTGAAGTGGTTGCCTTGCTGGAGCGCGGCGCATAAGCGGTAATTATGCAGGCGGCGAGTTGCGAGTAATTTGCCGTCTTCCCTGAATTTTCAATATTTGCCCTAAGTTTGGAAGAGCGTGTTACGTAAGTTTCACGAGTACTGAATATACTCTCACCTGTTGTTAACGCGAACAGGTGGCCGAGCTATTGATCAAGGGCCTTTCGGTTTTTGCAGCTATCATTTGCATTGTGCTGGGCCTGCTGACGGTCTGGACGCCTATCCCTACCGGCGTACCGCTGCTGGCACTGGGGACGGTTCTGCTGATTGCTACAAGCCGCAGGTTTGCCAAGTTCGTGCGGCGGCATCGGAAAAACTTTGTTTGGCTCAATCAGGCTCTGCATTGGATTGAGGTGCGTTCCAGCGGGCGGTTTAAGAAGATCATCAGACGAACGCGCCCACG
>NZ_LCWX01000228.1:49048-52583 GCF_001431305.1 Pseudovibrio sp. POLY-S9 | reverse complement strand
CTATTTCAGGAAGCGTCAGGGTAAAGGTCAGCCCTCGCCTAAAGATAACAATACTAAGTCCGCAGCATAATTTCCCAGAGCAAGCAAATCAGATAGGATCTTTTCCAATTACAGGAGAAGTATATGCCGGCTTACGTCATTGTTGATACAAAAATTGAAGATCCTGTCGCCTATGAAGATTACAAGGCTCAGGCTCGTCCTATTGCAGAGAGCTATGGCGGCGTTTATAGAGCGCGTGGCGGTGATATGGATGTGGTTGAGAGTGACTTATGGACACCACACCGTCTCGTCATCGTGGAATTTCCAAGCATGGAAAAGGCACAGGCGTTTTTGAGCTGTCCTGAATATGCTCCAGTTGCCAAAATCCGTCATGGCGCAGCTAAGTGTAGCCTGACAATTATCGATGGGGTGTAAGTTCTGGGAGCATTAGGTGCTCAGGCCACCACTGACGATAATGAAAGGTGCGGCATCATTCAGGTTGAGTGCTGACCAATCTCCATAGGAGGCTGTTGCCCGCAGGCCGACGGCTTCCAACAGGTCGCGGATATGATCGCGATGCACGAAGCGGCGCATGTTGTTTCTGGAGTAATGCTGCCCGTCGCTGTCGTAGTGGGTCTGCATGGACACGAGACCGTTTTTGTCTGGCCCTGCTGTGTCCTGCCACAGCGATACTCTTTGCCCTTCAACCGAGCGCACCAAAAGCGGTTTGCCTTTTTGACCCCACTTCTCCCATGGGCGCGCTTTCGGGTTTTCCATGCCGAATGCGAATTTGCCATTTGGTTTGAGGTGAGCAGCGATGGTTTGGAGGACGAGGATCTGGTCCGTGTTGGTTGCGAAGGCCTGGAAAGCATTGCCAGTGATGATGATGCGGTCGAACTTCTGATTGAGGTGCACCGTTCGGGCATCTGCCTCCAGCCACGTTACCGTCTCTGAGCGTTTAACAGCTTGTGCAATTTTCTTCGGATTTCGGTCAACACCAACAGTGTTTATACCTTGTCTGGAAAGCGCGTTGGACAGCGCACCTGTGCCGCATGCAATTTGCAAAACGCTTCCACCCGGCGTGCAAGCGAAGTTGAAAAGATAGTCATCATCTGCCCCCCAATCCTTATCCAGACTGGTAAAGCTGCATGTGTTTCCCTTTGTCTCCGTGCGGTTCAGCTGCATGATAATTGCCTTCCGGGTGCTGTCCTTCCTAATAAAAGTTAGGTTAAGAGTGTTAACGTCTTGTAACAGGATAAGCGGATTTGCGGCCAAACAAAGAATTCTGAGGTATTTAATCTGCTCAATGATTGTTTATAGATCAGTGTTGCAGAGAAACATCATTGCCCCCGCCAGAACTGTCTAGTTCTTTGCAAGAGGATCTCAGGGTCACACGCAAGGAGATGTAAATCCACTTCAAGTACTGGTGCGTTCGACTTGACTTGCTTCAAGCGCCAGTTCTTTCTCATGGCCCGTCGCGGCATAGACTGGGGCTCTCGCTTTACGAGGCAGTCGTCAATCGGGCCTTTGAGTTTGATGTGCAGCTGGTTGAATTCCATGGTGCGGACAGCTGTTTTGTAAAGGGAAAGCTCAGCAATTGCTGACCAACGCAGGACGCCAAGCCTTTCCAGATAGAGCCCGGTCTCATTGGCTGCGATTTGAGGGCGTTTATCGACGAAAGGGTAGTGCCAGTGAACGCTGAGAAAAACGGGTAGTGATGCCAATGCAGGGATCAGTGAACCGCTTACAATGCCCGTACCAAGAAGAGCTGCTCCGAGCAGCAGGCTACCGTAGACAACGGGCTCTCCCGTCCCTTTTCGATAGCCCAGTGTGAATGGTTCAGCCGAGCTTTGCTCTTCCTGCCATGGATCAAGATCAAACTGAGACATGCCCCCGCCACTTTCCATATTGCGCCGGAGGCCTGTTTTTTAGTCCGCCGGAGTTTCTGTTGCTTCAACTTTCAAGCCGAAGCCTTCAAGGCCAACATAGTGGCGCTCACGCGATGCAATAACCCGGATGGAATTGGCTCCCAGATCTTTCAGGATCTGCGCACCGAGACCAACTTCGCGCCAGTCCTCAGACCGGCCTTGAGCGGAATCGTGCTGCTCATGCTCAGCAGCTTCCAGATTATCACGATGACGGTTGGACTTGCTTGCGACGCCTACCGCACCTTCACGCAGGTAAACAATAATGCCTCGGCCTCGTTCCGCAAAGTCTTCCATGATTGCTTCCAGAGGTTTGGTTTGCCCAAACACATCATCCAGAACGTTTTCCAGATGAAGTCTGACCGGAATATCCTGACCATCACGCACATCGCCGTAAACCAGCGCCAAGTGGCCAACATTGTCGAACGGAGTAGAATACACGATGGCACGTGCTTTGCCTGCAGTGGTCTCTACATCGAACTCGTCGATACGGCTCACAAGGTTTTCATGACGCTGACGCCATGCGATGAGATCCGCGACAGAAACCATTTTCAGGTTATGCTCACGGGCGAAGTCTTCAACCTGCTCACCGCGCTTTACGGTGCCATCGTCGTTGACCAACTCACTGATGACGCCAACTTCCGGCAGACCAGTCAGTTTACACAGGTCTACCGCTGCTTCCGTGTGACCGGAGCGCATGAGGACGCCGCCCTCTTTTGCGACCAATGGGAAGATGTGGCCCGGACGGACGAAATCAGCTGCGCCAGCATTTGGATTGGCAAGGCCACGAACTGTTGCACAGCGCTGCTCAGCGGATATGCCTGTTGTCAGGCCTGGCGCATAGTCAACGGAGACGGTGAACGCCGTTGCCAGTGGAGCGTCGTTGTTGGCGACCATCGGCTCAAGGTGCAGGCGCTTTGCTTCTTTGAGCGTCATTGGAGCACACACGATCCCGGAGGTGTGGCGGATGATGAATGCCATCTGCTCAGGGGTGATCATGTTGGCTGCTACAATGAGATCACCTTCGTTTTCGCGATCATCATCGTCGGTTACAACAACCATCTCGCCGTTTTCGAAAGCGCGCAGGGCTTCGGCTACTCTTGTTTGAGACACGACGTACTCCTTGTTTTCTTTTAGTCCGAGAAAATCGTTGGGGGTCACCTGATGGCCCGTCGCTTCAGCGATTTTTTGGGCCATTTCTCGAGAAATCCATGCGCTTGGGTCGTTGCACAGAGCCGTTACAGATGCAGGAGACAAACCAGCGCGGCGTGCAAAGGCACTCCTGCTTTCACCAGCGTCTTCTAACCATTCAGTCAAGCGCATAATCCTAGCCCCTTGGCCTTGCAATTTTCAGTGATACTGAAATCGCGCTTTTGAACTCGGAAATCAAGGGGCAAATCGAAAAAAGCTTACCGCTTTCTACCTAGGTCGTATCTGTAGGTGATCTTGAGGTGAATAAACGGTTTGCGGCTTTGTGCGAACACGCTCGGTTGCATGCATTGGGCCTGCCCCGACTTCGCAAACTGATCAAACAAGCACTTAAAGCACCGCATGGCCTTCCATGCAGTGGTGGAACAGAATTCCCGAAAGTCGGGATGAGCAAGGCGGCAGGCAATACCTGCGCTGTTTGC
>NZ_LCWX01000228.1:34282-48927 GCF_001431305.1 Pseudovibrio sp. POLY-S9 | reverse complement strand
TACACGCCTTGCCCGGGCTTTCTTATAATGAACAACGTCGCCTCTTTTGCCTATAAGGCACGATAGTCAGTTTCCTGAAAAGACAATGGCTTATCCAGACACGTTTCCATGCCCGAACAGTTCCTCCGTCTTTGACTGATACCTTCGCAAAAGCGGGTTCCCCTGCCGGTGCTCTTGTATCCGTCGCCGCGTGATACCCTATAGTCCTGGGCCCTTCCCCTCAAACCATGCGGTCACGTTTGAAGTTCGGTTCACCGGACCACTGAAAGGTGCGTTACGTCTTCCAACAGCCCAACCCAGCCTACGACACACTGACGGTCGCTCCGCCAGCAGCCCGTTACGTAGGCATGCGCTTAGTATGGGCATGGTTTTGAACCAGGGGGATAAGTTTTTTGGAATGCATCCAGAGCTAGAAGGCAGGCTAATGTAAAGAAACGCCTCATTGAATAGAAGCGTGCTCCTGTTGGATAAAAATAAAGTATCACACTGAGGACTGGTGCGTTTTGGACACTTCCTCCTGCAAACATGACCTTGCTCGTGTTAGTCTGTGCAATTACCAGCCCCCCTTTTTTGGGTGATACTTTATTTTTATTCCGCAAATCCGGAGTGGGTTCATAGATGGCAATGCCGCTCAGACTGGTCGACGCTGGACCGCAATTGCGAAAGCAAGCAATCAAGGTCCTGAACGACAGAAACGCCCAGACATCGGGTTTCCTCCGTTGGCTTCAATAGGTCTGGCACCATGACCGTGACCATGCCTGCGGCGGTAGCCGCACGGATACCGGTATGGGAATCCTCTAAAGCAAGGCATTGTGAAGGACGGGCGCCCATTGCGGCAGCAGCCTTTAAGAAAGTCTCAGGATGCGGCTTGCCGAATTCGACATCCGTTCGGGTTACGACAGCATCAATTCGATCAAGGATTCCCGCTTTATCCAGATGATCCAGAGCCAGTGTCCGAGGGGTGGAGGTGGCTACGGCCCTCGGAATGTTAAACTCCTTCAACCAATCAAGTATTTCGCCCGCCCCCTGACGCAATGGAATATTCGTCGCGCACAAGGCGCGAAACCGATCTCGACATTTTTCATGGTATGTATCGATTGCAAATTCATCGCCGAAGTGTGCCTTCAGCTTCGCATCCCCTACTTCTTTGGGAGTGCCGATCAAGCTGAGATGAAGAATATCATGCATGTTATGACCAAGGTCCTCGCATGCACCGAAGATAGCTGACCGATAAAGCCTTTCCGTGTCTAGCAACAACCCATCCATATCAAATATTACAGCGTCCAACGGAATAGGAAACATCCACGGCTCCTTCGTCATCTAGGCATTTTCGGTTAGAACTTCATTTCACAGTGGAGCAGTAATCTACCCCCGTGCAATTGCCAGGGGAAGCCGCCATCGAATGTCTCAGGCCATTTTGTTTTCGTCGCTCTCCATGTCTTCCAGAGCTTGAACGTCACGAAGGCACGCTTTGGCGAAGTAAACTACGGCCAGCGTAACTACTACAATCAATGAGTGAGTATTTGATGCTCGTCAAAGCGTTGTGTTTAGGCGGCATAAAGAAGGTCTTTAAACAGGGAAATTTGAGGGCAGCGTATCTCAACTGTTGGATGAGCCACTCTGAGCGCTGGTGCGTTCTGGACACTTCCTCCGGCAACCATGATCGTGCTCGTGTTAGTCTGCGCAATTACCAGCAAAAGCTCCCCCTTTTTTGGGGATGATATTTTATTTTCATCCCACAGCTTCCCTTTCAAACAACAAAAAAGGCGCCGGTTTTGCCAGCGCCTTTTCAGTAAGAATAAAATCAGAGGTTGAGTGGCCTCATAGAGCACGTCGCGTTCATTTACATTCACGCACCGTGCTCTAACACCTTTATTGGAGCGAAGTCTTGTCGTTTGATTGCATCCAATCAAACGGAACACGCTCTATCGTTCGCCGCACTGGCCTCTGTCACGCAGGACATGGTCTGCCAGAACACACGCCATCATGGCTTCTCCAACCGGAACTGCGCGGATGCCAACGCAAGGGTCGTGACGACCTTTGGTCATTACATCCACCTCTTCCCCACTGCGGGTGATGGATTTGCGTGGTGTCAGGATGGAAGAGGTTGGCTTTACAGCAAAGCGGACCACAACCGGCGCACCGGAAGAGATACCGCCCAGCACGCCACCTGCCTGATTGGACAGGAAGTCAGGCTTGCCATCTTCGCCCATACGCATTTCGTCAGCGTTCTCTTCACCAGTCAAACATGCCGCTTCAAAACCGTTGCCGATCTCAACACCCTTCACAGCGTTGATGGACATCATGGCTGATGCGAGATCCTGATCCAGCTTGCCGTAAAGCGGAGCACCGAGACCCACAGGCACGTGCTCAGCTACCACTTCAATCACAGCCCCAATTGAAGAGCCTTCCTTGCGGATACCATCGAGGTATTCTTCGAAGAACTTGGCAGCTTCCGCATCCGGGCAGAAGAATGGATTGTTGCCCACCTCGTTCCAATCCCAGTTGTCGCGATTGATCTTATGCGGGCCCATCTGGACCAGAGCGCCGCGGATCAGGATGTTTGGAATGACTTTGCGCGCCAAACCACCAGCGGCTACACGGGATGCTGTCTCGCGTGCTGATGAGCGCCCACCACCGCGATAATCACGAATGCCATACTTGGCATCGTAGGCGTAATCTGCGTGGCCCGGACGGTAGCGTTCTTTGATTTCGGAGTAATCCTTGGAGCGCTGGTCAGTGTTCTCAATCATCAGAGAGATGGGCGTGCCGGTTGTACGTTGTACGCCGTCTTCATCCACCATCACGCCAGAGAGAATTTTGACCTGATCCGGCTCGCGGCGCTGGGTCGTAAACTTGTTTTGCCCCGGCTTGCGCTGGTCCAGATACACCTGAATCTCTTCTGCTGTGATTGGAAGCAGAGGCGGACAACCATCGACAACGCAGCCAAGCGCTGGTCCGTGGCTTTCGCCCCATGTTGTTACGCGAAACAGATGACCAAAGGTGTTGTGGGACATGTTCTAGCAGTTCACTTTTAGAGCATGAGCACGCCCTGTCCGGCTGACTCTCTTCAATCAAACGGAACGCGCTCTGAGAATTCTAGTGGTTTTAGGTGGGTTCAGGCGAGAGGTCAATTGAGAGCCTTGCAGCACTTGCGTAATTTTCCCGAATGAACAAACTGGATTTAGGCTTGTTCCCAGATTCAGGACTGCAAATGGGAGATCTCAAGGCGTGAAAAGAGCATTCAGGCACCGCCATTTTAATGCGTAAGCTCAAATTCATACAAAAAGCCCGAGCAACGTGGTGGTCACGTCCCCGGGCTTTTCTCATTCATTCAAACTTTTCATAGAGAACGTTGGCCCTGGATAAACCTTAGGCGCCGTGTTCTTGAATAAGTCTTTTTGCAACCAGATCATGGTCGAGCCACAGAGCCGGGCCTTCTGGCTGGCTGGCTTCGCCAAACATGAGCATGCCAGTTGCTGCAACAACATGCTGGCTGAGCTCGTCACTGACCAGAACATTGCGCTCTTTATGCAGGTCTACGATTTCCTGCGAGGTGCCAACAGTCTTGTCTACCTGCTCCGCTGAGTTTGGCATTGGCCAAGCTTCGAAGTTGTAGAACGGCTGCATTGCCTCACTGGTCTGGTAGTCGGATACCTTTTGCAGAACCTCTTCCAGAGATGCTTCTGGCTTGAGCATGCCTTCGCACTTCTGCCAGAGTGCATCCACCCATGCGCCGCCACCTTCTTTCTTGAAGGCATGCAGCAGTGGCAGGAGAGACAGCTCGATGCCAGCAAACACGTCTGAAGAGTTGGTGCGGATTTCAGGGCAGTTGAACACTGTTGCCTTCACACCGTCTTTCCATGCGCTTTCAGCAAACTCCTCCAGAGCCATTTTCGCGTAGCCCTGCGTGTAGTTTGTGTAAGTCTGCCAGCGATACTCATCTTCGATCAGAATGCGGGTGCCGTGATAGCCATATGCGGTGTAGCGCACTTCGCCGCCAGCTGCTTCCACGCGGTCGCGGAGCGTCTTACTGGCTTCCAGCAGGTAACCAAAGCTGTTTGCGGTGACTTCCTCGAAGTTTTGCAGGATCAGTTTGCCCAGATCACTCTCGATAAGAGACTGAGACGGCATGTAGCGTGCACCGCGGCCTTTGTAGATGCGGTTCGCGATTGCCATAAACACTTTCGCACGCGGAATACCGCCTGCCATTGTGTGGGCGAAGAAGACGTTCTTACCTGCTGAAATCATGGTATCCAGCTGGTCCATGACCTGAGAAAGAGCGCCTTTAAAACGGTTGGAACCAAGACCACGGCAGATCTCAACATGATCCCAGTCGAGTTTGTGGTCCTGCCAATCTTTAATGGTCATTTCGTTGACCAGATCAGTCGGCGTCGCTGTGCCTTCCGGTGCGTCCAGTTCAAAACCCGCACGCAGAGGTACGTTGATGATTTTGCCGCCCAGATTGGCTTCTGCTTCAGTGAGCTCTTCTGGTGTCAGGGCGCGTGGCTTGTTGTTTTCATCGGGACGACCGACGGTAATGCCGATCACAGTCATCCCGGCTGCCTTTGCCTGATCGATCAAGCCAGTCGCATATCCGCGACCAAAAAGTTCGCCGAAGAGTACGAAGACATCGCCCTCTCCAAAAACGGTATTGCTGCTGATTGCCTTGAGTGGTCGAGACGTCTTCATCAAGATCTTCCAAAAAGTTTAAGAGTGTCGAGATTTCATAGGTGAGCGTTCTGCTCTTGTTGCCTAAAAATAACGAGTTACAACTGATTTAGGTAGCCTGTTTAGCTGGTCTTTATGCAGATTGTAGCAAAGCACTCCAAAATGTCGTGGACTGCCTTTGCTGTAGTATTCACTTTATGTGTCACAGTTTATCGCTGACGCAAAAACCTGATCAATTTAACGACCAGGAAATGCGTTGTAAGCCCCCAATCTTAAAGGCTTGGTACAGCGCTGGACGTGAGAGCACGCATTTTGGTGCACCCATTAATCAGAATGAACCTGCGTGTCTGCGAGTTCTTTTAGACAGCGAGCTTTAGATCCACGCCTCAGAACCGTCCCGCCAGAGAAGGAACTGGTCTTGTGGCGTCTCCAGATCCGGGATTTCAGCTGGTGCATATCCGCAGAGCAATCCGCGCAGTACCCGCATGACCACACCGTGTGCAACGATGATCATCGGATCCTTTTGCTCTGACATCCAATCGAAGATGCGATCAGAGACCATTTTGTAGCTCTCCCCTTCGGGATGCACATAGCCCCATTTATCTTCACGCCGCATGCGAACCACTTCAGGACGTTCAACCATCATTTCAGGAACGGTCATTCCCTCCACATTGCCGAATGTAATTTCACGAAGGCGTTCGTCGACTTTGTAGTCGTATGGGTCGAGCCCCATTTCCTTGCGCAGAATTTCCATGGTTTCCCGCGCGCGGATCATCGGTGAGCTGACAAAGATGAAATCATCTGCGGTCTTGCCAAGATCTGGGAGGAAATCCTTCATCACCATACCGTTGCGCCGGGCCTGCTTGCGACCGGTGTCGTTGAGCGGAATATCCTGACCGCCCTGCATACGCCCTTCCAGGTTCCAATCTGTTTGTCCGTGACGGACATACAGAAGCGGAGTTGGTGTGGTTTTCGCAAGGGGCATCAACGAGCCAGTCATTCCATGAGCCTTCTTCGTAAGATTAGTCGGCAACCGTTTTGTAGCGGCTTCTTACGAGGTACATGTGTCATTCCTCGTTAGAAAACAACAGTTATGCACACATTCTTGATTTAAGTCATATGTACCTTTACCGGCCTCTCAAGCGCAAAAAAGGCGCTCCAAGAAGCGCCTTTTCTCAAACCTAATTGCTGAAGCAATTTAGACGACGGAGATATCCGGGGCGTCTACTGCCTTCATGCCAACCACATGGTAGCCGCTGTCAACGTGGTGAGTTTCACCAGTGACAGAGCGGGACAGGTCGGATGTGAGGTAGAGAGCGGAGTTTCCGACATCATTGATGGTTACGGTTTCACGCAGCGGTGCGTTGTACTCGTTCCATTTGAGGATGTAACGGAAATCGCCGATACCAGCTGCTGCCAGTGTTTTGATCGGACCTGCAGAAATCGCGTTCACACGGATTTTCTTAGGGCCAAGATCAACTGCAAGGTACTTGACGCTTGCTTCCAATGCAGCCTTTGCAACGCCCATGACGTTGTAGTTTGGCATGACCTTCTCAGCACCGTAGTAGGTGAGAGTTACAATGGAACCACCTTCAGTCATCAGCTTTTCTGCACGGCGGGCAACGGATGCCAGCGAGTAGCAGGAAATCTGCATTGTCTTTGCAAAGTTGTCTGCGCTGGTATCCAGATAACGGCCAGTCAGTTCTTCTTTGTCAGAGAAAGCGATCGCATGAATGACGAAGTCGATCTTGCCCCATTTTTGCTCCAGAACTTCAAATGCTGCATCAATGCTTGCTTCGTTCGTAACGTCACAATCACCTACAACAAGTGCATCGAGCTTTTCTGCTAATGGTTCAACACGCTTCTTCAGCGCTTCACCCTGATAGGTGAGTGCGATTTCAGCTCCGGCATCGTGTAGTGCTGTTGCAATACCCCAAGCGATGGACCGATTGTTGGCCAGTCCCATGATGAGACCACGTTTGCCGGCCATCAATCCTTGCGCTTCTGCCATGTTTTTCTCCTGAGTGAATATCACTTAATCTAGTGAACAGCCCCAAAATGCTATGGCACACTGTTCATTTGGCTTCAAGCCGTCGAAAAAAGTCCAATCAGACATGGACGTGTTCTTGCGCTCCCATTATCTGATAGTTAGAGCCAGATCAACTTCCAACACTGCGACGGAAACATGACTATTCCAAATTTGGTGAACGCGTTTCAAAAGATCATTGGGGACGCAAATGTGCTTGTCAGCGACCATGACAAGGCCCCATTTCTTGTTGAGTGGAGGGACAAATTTCGAGGCGCCACTCCCATGGTGCTGCGACCCGGTTCCACATCAGAGGTTGCAGAGTGCGTGAAGCTTGCGGCTCAGCACGGTCTTACTGTGGTTCCACAGGGTGGCAACACGGGTTTGGTTGGGGGGCAAATCCCCAATCCAGACGGTAGCGAAATCGTGCTATCCCTTTCTAGATTAAATAAAATTCGCCACATCGACCCTGAAGGTTATACGATGGTAGCAGATGCAGGCGTCACACTGCAGGCTGTTCATGACGCGGCTGAAAAGCATGATCGATTGTTCCCTTTGACGCTCGCTTCGCAAGGTTCCTGTGAGATTGGTGGCAACATTGCAACCAACGCCGGAGGCACTGCCGTCCTGTCCTATGGGAACACGCGAGATCTTGTTCTCGGGCTCGAAGTTGTGCTCGCAAATGGTGAGGTCTGGGAAGGGCTTCGGACCCTGCGCAAAGACAATACCGGTTACGATTTGAAACAATTATTTATCGGCTCAGAGGGCACTTTGGGGATCATTACGGGTGCCAGCCTCAAATTATACCCAGCTCCGGCGTCGGTAGAGGTGGCTCTGGTCGCGCTAGATTCGCCTGCTAAGGCACTTTCACTGTTTTCATTGGCAAAAAGTCACGCCGGGAACATGCTTACCGGATTTGAGTTGATGCCACAGAGCGGCATGCAGTTCGTTTGTGAGCATATGGAACAGTCACGCTATCCGTTCGAAGAGCAGCATCCATGGTATGTGCTCATCGAGATCTCGGCGGGTACAAAAGACATCGACATTGCCAGCCTGACAGAGACTATCTTTACCGAGGCTTTTGAGGCCGAACTCTTGCGCGATGGATTGCTGGCGCAGAGCAAAGCGCAGGCTGCTGACTTCTGGCGGTTGCGGCATGGGCTTTCTGAGGCACAGAAATTTGAGGGCGGATCCATCAAGCACGATGTCTCTGTGCCTGTTGCAAAGGTTCCCGAGTTTCTGGAAGAAGCGATCGCCGCTGTTAAAGAGGCTGTGCCGGGATGTCGTCCGGTTCCGTTTGGCCATATGGGCGATGGCAACATCCATTTTAACATCACCCAACCGAAGGATGCCGATAAAGCCGAGTATCTTGCAAAATGGGATGATGTGAACCGTGTCGTGCATGGGATTGTTGCCAGTTACAACGGCTCAATCTCTGCAGAGCATGGCATCGGCATTTTGAAGCGTGATTTGCTGGCAGAGGTAAAGAGCGCCACAGAGATGAACATGATGCGCTCTGTTAAAAAGGCTCTCGACCCGACGAACATGTTCAATCCGGGCCGCGTTCTCTAGACATTACTGCTCAGGTGCTTCCAGTCCCTCCGGGAGCACCTGTCCTCCATCAACGACAATCTGCTGTCCGGTGATGTAGCCTGCCTCCTCGCTGGCGAGGAAGAGCACAGCACTTGCTACGTCTTGTGGCGCACCCAATCGGCCAAGTGGAATAGTCTGCCCCATCTTCTTCAGATATTCATCACCGAGATCATCCAGCGCTTCTGTCCTGATATTGCCGGGCAGAACCGAGTTCACTGTGATCTTGTGCGGGGCCAACTCCAAGGCAGCTGTTCGCATGAGGCCCAGTTGCCCCGCTTTGGAGGCTGCATAATGAGACCAGCCAGCATCCCCTGTAATCGGACCCGTAATTGACGAGGTAAGGATAATCCGCCCGTACCCTGCTTGTTTCATATGCGGGAGGGCTGCCTTTACGCAGTAGAAGGAGGAGCGCAAGTTTGTATCAAGCACATGATCCCATTGCTCGGGCTCCATCTCCTCAATCGTCTGCTTGGGGAAAATGCCTGCGTTGGCGCATATAATGTCCAGCCCGTTTTCTTCTGTGGTCTCATCGACCATGGCCTTTACCGCTTGCCACTGGGTGACATCACATTGAAGAAATTGCCCTGCCCCGCCAGCCAGTGCGATTTCCTCCACAGCATTAGCGCCAGTTTCTTCTCCGCGCGCTGCAATGGTGACAAAGGCTCCGGCGCGAGCAAAAGCCAGCGAGATGCCCAAGCCGATCCCCCGAGAACCACCCGTCACAATGACAGATTTACCTTTAAGCGACGCCAGCATGCTTGATCCCTCATCGTCTCATCATGTTGGTGTCCAGTATGTTACTCAGAGGCTAAAACAAGTCTAACTGCCCGTTGTTTCTTGAAGAGCCGCCTGCAACCTTCTTTTGAGGTTTTGGCTTGGCAGGTGTTTTAACTGGCTCAGGAGGAACTGGAATGACCTCTCGTTCCCACAAGGACGGGTCATCATTGGCGACGCTGTTCACCCGCGTTGAAACAGGCGTGGTGATTAACAGTCCCTCATCTGCAGGTTGTAAGAGCTTTATAGCGTCTCGAGCCATGATTGTGCCGTTGCTCAACCAGTCGTCAAAATGCTCCGGCGCGATGATTGCGGGCATCCGGTGGTGAACCGGTTTCACCGTCATATTCGACTCGACGGTGATTACAGCAGCGGTATCAATGTCTCCGCCATCAGGATGGGAATAAGTTTCCCACAGGCCAGCGAAGGCCAGAAGGCGTCCATCCGCTGGGGCAATCCAATAGGGCTGCTTTGCCGCACCTTTGCGTTGCCACTCGTAAAAACCGTTTGCAGGTATCAAGCATCTACGGTGACGCACCGCTGCACGAAACGAGGGTTTCGCCTCCAAAGTTTCGGCTCTGGCATTGAGCAAAAGCGTGAAACTTGCTGGGTCTTTGACCCATGACGGGACCAGGCCCCATCGTGCTAACCCAAAGTGGCGCCCACCATTTTCGTGTTTTACGAGTGCAATTGGCTGAGTCGGTGCTATGTTGTATCTCGGTGGAAAATTTGGCTGTTCGATATAATCAAACAACGCTTTGACTTCTTCCGGAGACGCTGACAGGCTATATCTACCACACATGCAGATTACTCTGTTCGCATTTTAGTAAAATTGCAACCAATCGAGAGATAGGTTCCGCGCGACAGATAGGAAGCTGGGAGGCTGCAATGGATATGTACTGCGATAAAATCGGCGTAGGAGAACTTTCTCCTGAGCTTTTGACGCATGCAAACATCAATCCATCCACGGGCCTTGCAACTGACTATCTTAATCATTTCAATGAGGTTGTTATGCTTCTTGAAATGCTTCCTGATATTCCCGATTGTGCAGAAGATGTTCTGGCCTGGGAACCAGCTGACTATATCACACATTTCAGTGCCTCTAAATTCTCAGCAAAAGAATTGGCTATCCGTGCATACGGAGCTGTTGATTTGCCGCTGCGGAATGCTCTGGAGAAGTGTATTGGCGAAGTTGATCAGGAAGTTATCTCCTTACAAAAAATGCTAGGCTCCGCTGAAGTAACAGGTGAACTGCTGCAAATCGTTCAGGATAAAGCCGTTACCGTCATCAGGCCCCTACTTTCGCAAGCCGGGTCGATCATCCATGGACATCTGCCGGATGAGACAATCAGCACTGAGGAAAGCACGCAAGCGGACGTTGACGCCCTGTTCTCATGAGCAAAAAAGTTATTCCGGAATACATTGAGGCAACCAGTGTTGCCTGTGTGCAGAACGAAAAAGTTCTGCTCGTAAAACGAGCCCAGTCGCCCTCCAAAGGCCTCTGGAGTTTTCCTGGCGGTAAGGTTCTTCCCAGTGAAAACCTTAAGGATGCCGCACAAAGAGAGTTTAAAGAAGAAACATCTTTGTGCGCCTCAGACCTGAAGGAATGGACGGTGTCCTACCCTTCTGCGGAAGACTGCAAGGTGCAATATCGCATCCATGTCTTTCGCTGTACGCAGGTCAAGGGTGAGGAAGAAGCACGCTCTGATGCTGCTGAACTGGGCTGGTACACTTGGGAGGAGGCTATGAACCTGCCTCTCGCGCCCGGCATGCAACAGCACATTCTAAATCTTCTAAGATGTAGTTAGAGCAAAACCTGTGCATTTACATTGACGCCTCAAGCTCTGACTTCTTAATTTTTGCACGTGTTCTTATCCGAAAACCGGAACTACTTTTTTAGAATACGCACAAGCATCAGTCCTGCAGCCTGCTGTGCAACAAGGGAAAACCGGAAATCCCCAAGGTTCCATAGTGGACAGAGTGCCGGGAGACGGCCATCCTTACAGAATCTGAAGCAACCAGCATGCTGTGGGATGTAGCTTGACTGACATTGCAAGACTTAAAGCTTGGACACGTAATTTTGCGAAACCTGCCTGGCCGACAGGCCGGGGGATTTGCCTTGGTCTGATGCTTTTGAGTGTTGCGGCGGCCCCTGCTGCATTTGCTCAGAGCTCCCCGCAATCTCCGGGTCAACCTGTACAGCCAGAGTTGAAAGAACCTCCCTACGAGCAACAGCTTATTCGCCTCTCAGAAATACTTGGTGCCCTCCATTATTTACGCCCGCTTTGCGGTCATGATGAAGCAGACGAATGGCGTCAGCGCATGTACTCCTTGCTGGGTGCAGAAGTGCAGAATGAGCTGAGACGCCGGCGTCTTGTTGAGCGGTTTAATCAGAGCTATCGGGGGTTCGCATCGGTCTATCAAACCTGCACTCCAGCGGCTGTTGAAGCCTCTCGCAGATTCGCCGATGAAGGTGTAATTATCACCCAAGAAGTAACGGGCAAGTACAGCCGCGATTGATAGAAAAGCCGGTTGCAACCGTTTTCCACAGACAATTATTGCGTGTTTTTTGGATAACTCGGCTTCGCCACAAATATTAACCATAACTTACAGAAGCTCTGGACGAGTTTACCAAAACATCAGTGAGTCGGTTGTTCCTGCCGTTTTGCGTGTTAACTTCCGTTTAACAGATAAGGCATGCGACGCTTCATTTGTTTTCGTTTGCCCGTTACATGTAACGGCAAATAACAAGAAGCAGCACATAGAGGGACATGAGAGCCAGCATGATCAAGGACGACGCTATCGCCGGCGAATTCACAGAAGAGATCGATGCATCTGATGCAGACATCCGCCGACTGGCTCTAAGCTTCATTCAGGAAGCTTGGGAGGATGGTCTTTCCCACGGCATCGACAGTACAGCTCTTGCGCATGCAGCGCTGTTCTCAGCAATGATGGATCTGGTTTCTCTTTATGGAGAAGAAGCTGTTTCCAAATTTGCGCAGGAATTGCCACAGCGCGTTGAGCGCGGTGACTACTCTTTGGAACGTCGTCTGCACTAATTTCAGCACTGCTGTTTTTCAAAGAGCCCCGATTGATCGGGGCTTTTTTGATTCCGGCCCGGTGTGTTAGAGCGACTTCTTGTCGTTTGCTTGAATCCAACCAAACGGAACACGCTCTAGAAAATCAGATCACTTGCAACCTTGGCAAGGATGAGCGCTGCAAAGAGCAGTAGGATAATGCCTGCCCCATGGTTGATGGTGGAAAGCCAGTTGTCATTCATGCGATTTCGCAGCTTGGACACAAGCGCTGACAGGCAAGCCCACCATAAAAGTGCGCCACTCAATACGCCCAGCACGAGTGCCAGAGCGCCGACATAGTCCCCCTTCTCGGGCGCATGCTCTCCCAGTGAGCCGAAAATAGCGATAAAGCCAAGAATTGCTCCTGGATTGGTCACGGTCATGGCAAACGAGACAATCATCCCACGCCAAATTGTTGGACCACCATCGCTGCCACCCTTTAAATGAGGGTGAGACCGGAACACGACGATGCCGAAGATGATCAGAAGAAACCCGCCTATCGTCTGGATATAGAACTCGTGGCGTTCAACGAACTCCGAAATTGCCGTCACACCAAAGGCAGCAGCGGTTGCAAATACACCATCGGCCAGAACTGCCCCGAAGCCTGCGATGAGGCCCGGAAGGAAGCCGTAATGCACTGCCCTCCTAATCGCCAACACGTTTACAGGGCCAATCGGAGCAGACGTGACGAGCCCGATAATCATGCCTGTAATGAAGAGTTCAATATTCAACGCTTTAATCCATACTTCCCAACTGCGCAGAAGACCTGTCAGATCTTCCTATAAATTTTCTAAAGGCTCTCTAGCTTGTGCATAGGTTAGGGTCCGTTTCTTCCTTGATTCCCAACAAGCCCTTAAACTAAGGGCAAAGCACGCGCCTCTTATCCGTTTCGGAGCACTTCATGTATTTTCGCCTACTCATCATAGGGTTACTTTGCACTACAGCTCCGGCTATGGCTGCAACACAGGCAATCAAGACCGAAACGATTCGCATCCAACGCCCCAAGGCTGAACAATTTCCTCTGCTTGATGAAGGTTTCAACAGAGATACCAGCAGTGAAGATGCGCTGGACAGTGAGTTTGCAGAGGAACCTCCGCTGCCAAAGCTGGACGTTTTTTATGACGATACAGAATTGCCGGAGGCTGTCAGAGCAACCCGGGCGACGCTGATCAAGATTGCTCGCAGTGGCAATGTTGCTGCGTTGGCGCCTTTGTTTGCCAAGCAAGAGCAACCACCAGAACTCTCGTTCACACCTGTTCGCGATCCGGTCAGCTTTTTGAAAGACAGCTCTGGTGATGGTGAAGGGCACGAGATCCTTGCGATCCTACTGGATATTGTGACAGCCGGATATTTGCGGCTCAACGAGGGAACGGAAGAAGAGACTTACATCTGGCCTTACTTTGCCCGCTACCCTTTGCATGATCTGACGCCTTCGCAGAAGGTTGAGATGTACCAGATCGTCACTGCAGCCGATTACTTTGAGATGCTGGATTATGGCGCATGGACCTTCTATCGCCTTGGCATTTCCAAGGATGGGGATGTGCGGAGCTTTATTGCCGGAGACTAAGTTGTCTTCAATGACCGATTGATGAAAGCCCATCAGATGCTCTGGTGGGCTTTTCTTTGCTCAGTTACCCCGCCTTGCGGATTTCGCGGTGGCTTTCGTTTTCCGCTTTCAGCAGGTCCATCTGCTCAGGCTTTTCCATGAAGCGGGTGTAAAAGCTGCTGTCGAGTTCCGCGTAATAGGCATAACCGCGATACAGAGGCAGGAACCGCAGTTTGGCTCTGTTGTCGTCGGCCAGCCCTTTCATGACTTCATGAAAGTTCTCACGCGGTAAAACATGGAACCTGCCGAGCCACTTTTTGAGCATCAGCTTGAACAGGCCGGGCAGTTTTTCCTGCTGACCAAAATCAACAACAGACAACTGACCGCCTTTTGCCAGAAGCTTTGTCCCGTTGCGCAGAGCATCTTCCCATGGTGGGATCATTGAGACGCAGTAGGACAGGAAGACACGGTCGAATGTGTCGATGCCGAATTTCTCGAACGGATCAAAGCTCGTTGCATCGCCCTGAGCCAGGTGGATCCGGTGAGACAGGTCCGCTTTGTGAATGTTGGCCTCTGCGGTCTTCAGCATTTCTGCCGAGATATCGACGCCAAAGAACTGGCAGGTTGGGTAAGCCCTTGCTGCCTCAATCAGATTGCGACCAGTGCCGCAGCCGAGCTCCAGCACTGTGCTGCCACGCGGTGCTGCCAAATGTTTGATCAAATGATCCCGGCCAAGAAGGTAATGCTTTCTGGTCAGATCATAAAAATGCCGTTGGTTCTTATAGATTTTATCCATCAGTGAGGCTGAGGACTTTACATTCGCCATTTCACTTCCCTCACATACTTATTCTTGTTCAGTTATAGATGTAGAGGTGGAAACCACCGTAGATGGAGGAGCGGTCCAGCTTGTTGAGGCGTGCACTTTCAGCCGCTTCATAGGTCCACTGCCCCAGTATTT
>NZ_LCWX01000228.1:25867-34185 GCF_001431305.1 Pseudovibrio sp. POLY-S9 | reverse complement strand
GTTATCGACCCGCCCCGGCAGAATGCTTGGCTCGCCAGCCGTTCTGAAGATGACGCGCGCTCCTTGCCGTGCCGTTCGGGATATTCCTGCCCATAGATCGTTCAGCTGCCTGTCTGTCATCCAGTCCTGCGCATCCAGCAGGACGTAGGCATCAAGGCTGTTTGCATCCTGATTATCCAGATGCTCTGTGAAAGACCGATTAACAACGCGCACATGAGAGGCTCTTTTCCGAATTTCCGGGAAGTGTTGCGGCTTCAGATAGGGCGGCAAAGGGCCGGAAAGACCGGTTCCGCTGTGTGTATGAGAGGGCGCGTATCCGCGAGTGAAAGCTTGCCAGGCGAAGTAGTTGTCTTCCATTGGAAAGTCGCAGGCCAGCTTTTCCAGGCGTTGTTTGAGAACGCCTGCCATGTTGCCACCGCCTTCTGCGGCGAGGCTCTCATATTGCGCTGGGGGGATGCCGAGGCCGTAGAGCGACATCTTTTTAGAGGTCGCCCAGCGGATCAGGCGTTTATCAAAGAGCGGCGCCAGAATCTTGTCGAAATATGATCGCTGTTCGTTCAGGTCACGTGCGTCTGCCATTTTGCGCAGGTCAACGCCGTAGATCTTTGCGATGAAGTGACCGAGACCGATGAAGTAGCCGAGCATGCCGTGGTGGTAGAGGTCTCGTGAGAACAGGGTGATGCGCTTGCGGCCCCACGCCGTCATGTCTCGCCCTTCCCAGTAGGCCATGGTTTCAGGATCAATAGCGGGCTTCAGATACTTCTCATAGGCGGCAATATTGGCTTTTTCATCAGCCTCACCGAAGAACCGATAGAACGTCTCATAATCGGGGAACTCTTCCAGCGCGGTCAATTTCAGGCGGTTCAAAGCCACATGCGCGCGGTTGAGGTCGACTGCCGTAATCTCCTGCGGGTCTGCTGTGAGGTAGGACATGACATTGCAGCCGCCGGAAGCGATTGTCACCATTTTCGAATGAGGTTTGAGTTGCAGTGCCTGCATATCCACCTCCGGGTCCTCCCAGATCTGCGGATATACCAGCCCCTTAAATGCGAAGGTGAACAGACGCTCCAGCACGCCTTCCATGGAGATCAGTTTTGAACGATGTACTGCACGATCCAAACGTTTCTTTGACTGCCTGATAGTTGATGTCACGTGCATCTCCAGAATCAAGAACTGAAATCAATCGAGAGAAAGAGTTAGTTCACGCACACGACAGTTTTGCGACGTCGAAACATTGATTGTAACTGCAGAAAGATCTTGAAAACGCGGCAATACTGGAATGTTCCGGTAAACAACTCAGTGTACTTACATTTCTATTTACCTGCCTCATATTTTGCGTTTTTCCTCCCACACGCAGGTGTCAAGGCGCAGGCGAGGAGTTCCCTCGTCACCCACAGAAACTATTCTTTTTCCGTGGTGTGCGCATAGCTGATGGGTTATGAAACACTCTTGTTGTTTTATTCATTGGAAGGACGGACCCATGGCATCACAACGTACCATTCTCACTTCGCGTCGGCTCGTGAAGGTTTTTGGCGAAGATGCCAAGGAGTTTCTGCAAAATCTCGTCAGCTGTGACACCAGCGAGATTAATGCAACATCCAGCGCATTTGGTGCTCTTCTTACGCCTCAGGGGAAAATCCTCTGGGACTTCATTGTGTTTGCAGATGAGAGCACGGGTGGCTTCCTGATTGATGTGAGCGCTGATGAGCTGGATGCTTTTGCCAAGCGTCTTGGTTTTTACAAGCTTCGCGCCAAGGTGATTGTGGAACCTGCTGATGAGACCATGCTTGTGATCGCAGATTGGGGAGATGATTTGCCAGCGGATAAACCGCGCGATCCTCGCCATGCTGACATGGGTGTTCGTTATGTTTCCTCCGGCGAAGTTGCAGAGACTGCCTCAGAAGCTGACTATCATGCGCATCGCATCAAACTTGGCATTCCACAGAGCGGACTGGACTTTCAGCTGGCAGACGTGTTTCCGCATGATACGGACATGGACAGCCTCAATGGTGTGGCTTTCTCCAAAGGCTGTTTTATCGGGCAAGAGGTTGTTTCCCGCATGAAGCACCGCGGAACGGCCCGCAAGCGCATCATCAAAGTTTCCGCTGAAAGTGCGCTTCCTGCCGCTGGCAGTGATGTTCTGGCTGGAGAGAAGAGCGTTGGAACATTGGGCTCTTCGCAGAATACTGATGGGCTTGCCCTGCTGAGACTGGACCGTGTGAAAACTGCGATGGATGCAGGTGTATCGCTGACATGTGATGGTGTTGCCCTCACCCCTTCCATTCAAGAATGGGCAAGTTTCAACTGGCCTTCATCTGATTAAGAGATACAGCTAAAGCAATTCGCATTTAAGCTGGAACACATGAACTGCTTTAGTCTTTGTTTTGCGTATCTTTATCCGAAAACCAGTTTCCACTTTTCGGAGATACACTGTAGACATCACCTTAACCTTGACGACTGGCTTGATTGACTAATGTGTGCAGAGCTTTCCTCATCTTCCCCCCGTGCCTGGCAGCGGATGCTTTCTGGCAGAAGACTTAATCTTCTTGATCCGTCTCCGTTGGATGTGGAACTCTCTGATATAGCGCACGGCCTTGCGCGTGTTGCACGGTGGAATGGGCAGACAATTGGCGATCATGCGTTCTCTGTTGCCCAGCACTGTGTGGTGGTGGAAGAGATTGCGCTGATGGTCAAGCCTGATCTTGATATTCAATGGCGTATGGCAGTCTTGCTGCATGACGCGCCTGAGTATGTGATCGGGGATATGATCTCCCCTTTCAAGAACGTGATGGGTGGCACCTACAAGGCTGTTGAAGAGCGGCTGCACCATGCCATTCACAGGGCGTTCAACCTGCCCCCCGACTTGCCAGTCAGCATTGCCAAGCTTGCCAAGAAGGCTGACATTATCAGCGCCTATCTGGAAGCAATCCATCTGGCGGGCTTTAGCAAGGAAGAAGCTGACAAGATTTTCGGAAAGCCTGCAAAGGTTACTGCGGAGCAACTGGACACCTTGGCAGCAAGCATTGAGCCGCTGCCAACCAAGGATGCGCAAGAGGTCTTTCTGGCCCGGTTTGCTGAGCTTGATGACGCTCGCAAGAAAGTTGGAGGCCGCTGATGCTGCATGTCTGTCCACTTTCCAAGCTGGAAGACACGTTGACCTCAGCAAGGCCGAGCCATGTGCTCTCTCTCGTTTCTCCGGGAACAGAGGTGATCTTGCCTTCTGAGACAAAGCCTGCTCACCATCTGGTGCTGGAGTTCAACGACATTACTGAAGCACGTGAAGGTCTGCTTGCCCCCAATGCGACGCATGTAGAGCAACTGCTGGATTTTTCCCGTGATGCTGCACGCAACGGCTCTTTACTGGTGCATTGCTGGGCTGGTGTCAGCCGGTCTACAGCTGCTGCCTACATCATTGCCTGTGCGATTATGCCGGATACAGATGAACGTGCGCTGGCCCAACATTTGCGCAAGGTTTCTCCTGTAGCCACACCCAATCCGCTGCTTATCTCTTTGGCAGACACTCTTTTGCAGCGAAATGGGCGCATGATACAATCAATCATCGAGCTTGGTCGTGGTGCAGAGACTTTTGAGGGCAACCTGTTCTCGCTTGATCCTGCCGCACTTGTTGAACTGGCATGACGGATACGGAGCAAACATTGATGAGCAATGCAGTGGAAACAGGAAATGCAGCCCAACGCGGTGCTGACATGGAGCCTGTCCAGCTTGGCATTGGTCTGAGTGCTGTCATTGTTTCCGTAAAAGACAAAGTGCCCTTTGTGTTGACTGTGCCGCAAAAAGTGCCTGACGAGTTGTCTGGCCTGCCCTCCGGCCCGTTTGACCCACGCGTACACCGCACCTTTGAGCTGGGTTTGCGTGCGTTTGTTGAAGAACAGACTGCCCTTCATATTGGCCATGTGGAACAGCTTTACACCTTTGGTGACCGCGACAGATATTCTCTGGCGCGGATTGGTGAGCCGCATATGGTTTCTGTCGGCTATCTGGCATTGACACGCCAGACACCAGAATCTGAGCGGCTGCTTGCCAGACAAGGTGCTCGCTGGCGTCCCTGGTATGACTTTTTTCCCTGGGAAGACTGGCGTGGCGGTCAGCCGAAGATGCTGGAAGAGATTATTCATCCCAGCATGGAGACCTTCAGCAAGGCCCCGGATGATGATGCCAAGGCCTACCACGAGCTGAGCCGGAAAGATCGTTACCAGCTCGCCTTTGGTGTGGGCTCTTTGAAATGGGATGAGGAACGCGTTCTGGACCGTTACGAGTTGCTTTATGGCTCCGGTCTTATGCGTGAGGCCTTGCGCGATAAGCAGCCAACTGCGCTGGAACGCAGCACCTTGCCAGACCTTGGCGAGGGCCTTGCCCATGATCACCGCCGTATTCTGGCAACGGCACTTTCCCGGTTGCGGGCAAAACTGAAGTATCGGCCTGTTGTCTTCGAATTGATGCCACCTGAGTTTACCCTGACCGATCTGCAGCAGACGGTTGAGGCGATTTCTGGCCGGCATATTCACAAACAGAACTTCCGCCGTCTGGTGGAAACGGGGCAGCTGGTTGAGCAGACGGGCAGAACTTCAACCGCGACGGGCGGGCGCCCAGCAGCTCTTTACCGGTTCAGAAGAGACATTTTGAAAGAGCGCCCGGCCCCGGGATTGCGCGTTAGCTTGCTCTGATTCACATTTTCGCCTTAAGTGACGTAAGGTTATCTACAATTTTTTTGAGTTTTTTCTCGGCAAAAATTCATAGGAAAAACGGAGTTGTGGATTTAGCAGGGAGCCTTATGGTTAATCTTGTTAAGATTTTGATTATGTTGATATCCTACAGCCACACCAAGATATCACAGGTGTCATTTCCTGCATGAAGCCTTTTGTTCCTATGATTTTTGGCCAACTGAAAAATCCACCCAGACATGAAATAGCCCTAGTTTTTTGGTGAGTACCGTCCCTGCATATTAACCATATGCTGGCTGTCAGCGGCGTGAACTGTGGCAGAATAACTGGGGTTTTGGCGGGCTTAACTTTATATCAAGGTTAAAAGCGAAAAATGCACTCATCCGGAAAAGTGACGGGCGGGAGTGTTTTATCGGGCTTCTTCATCCTGTCGATCTCAGAGTTTGGGGTTCCCTTTTCAGGGAGTGAGAGACGCTGAGTTTTTGGGCGTTGATTTGGAGTAGATTGCGTATGTCGGGCCATGGGATGAAGAAGAATGCAGGACGCCGTGCTGTCCTCATGTACTTTAAGTACCCAATTCTAGCTGCAGGGCTTGCAGTTGGAACCTTTGCTGCATCTCCAGTTGCGTTGCAGGATATTCCGGCACTGACCGGAAACCTCGACGAGGAAACGCCGCGATGGATGCAATCTGTCTCCGCACGGGATAGCCAGAAATTTGCAAAGTACTTCGTAGCCCCTGAGAAGAAAACTCCACAGCGCCATGCGGTGAACCGCACCGGCAAGAGTGACATGCTCGTCACTACTCTGCCGAGCCGTGTTGTGGCTTTCATTCAAAATGCAGGCAAACCGAAAAGCTCCGACAGATTTGTTTCCCAGCTGCCGCAAATGGCTTTCAACGGCCATTATGGTGGGGATGCGCTGGCCGGTCTTGCCGACAACAATGGGCAGGCGGACACGTCTCCACTCGGCAAAGCGGCACGCCGTGCAGCACTTGCTGCCCGCAAGCAAATTGCGCAGAAGACAGTTAAGCCAGCGACCCTTTCCATCGCCAAGCAAAACGAGATTGCTCTGGCAACTGCTTATGCTCCAGCCACACCGCAGACCAACAAAGCTCCGTTTGATGCGCTGCTGAGCAAACCCAAAGTTTCGATTACGCCTTCCGGCAAGCCAAGACTTTCAGACAACGAACTGGCCTCTACTTCAGGGACCAATCCGCACTGGTGGTACATGCGCCAGTTGCCGAGCTCTGTGAGAAAATCCAAGAAGGAAATGCGCTGTCTGGCTGAGGCGATCTATTTTGAAGCGCGCAGTGAACCTCGTGATGGGCAGATTGCCGTTGCGCAGGTTGTTCTCAACCGTCTGAAGAACCCGGCTTATCCTAACACGGTGTGCGGGGTGGTTTATCAGAACAAAGGCATGAAGAACGCCTGCCAGTTCTCGTTTGCTTGTGATGGCATTCCTGAGCGCGTGACTGAAGCTGGTCCATGGGCCAAAGCGAAGAAGATCGCGCAGCAGATTGTAAAGGGTGAGGTCAGCATTCCAGCTGTTGATGCCTCTACTCATTACCATGCAACTTATGTTCGCCCGAACTGGGCACCGACCATGCAGCGTAAGAAGCGCATTGGTAAGCACATCTTCTACAAGACCTACCGAGGTGGCTGGAGCTAATCCACGACCTCATATGTGAGAAGAATTTGGTGGCCTGACCGCTCCAATTTTAACCCCGCACCAGCGACTGGCTGATGCGGGGTTTCTTTTTGTCTAAACCTGCTTGTTGTAGCGTTACTCGACTTCCACGATGGTACGACCGCGGACTTGCCCTTTGAGCAGCTTTGCAGCGCGTTCTTCAACATCTGCCAGCTTGATTGTCTCAGACAGAGTGTCCAGCTTGGCAAGATCGAGATCCTGCACCAGTCGGCGGTAAGCCTGCTCGCGCAGGGCCATAGGCGCCATAACAGAATCTACGCCGAGCAGAGCTACACCGCGCAAAATGAACGGCATGACAGATGCTGGCAGGTCCATGCCCTGCGCCAGACCACACGCAGCAACAGCACCGCCGTAGTTGGTCTGTGCCAGCAGATTTGCAAGTGTATGACTGCCTGCTACATCAACCGCACCAGCCCAGCGTTCCTTGCCGAAAGGTTTGCCCTTTTCGACCAGCTCGGCCCGATCGAGCACTTCTGTTGCGCCGAGGCTCTTGAGGAAGTCAGCTTCCTCGGTGCGTCCTGTGAAGGCGATAGTCTCGAACCCAAGTTTGGACAGCAGGCTGATGGCAACGGACCCAACACCACCGGATGCGCCGGAGACTGCGATTGGTCCTTGGTCAGGTGTCAGGCCGTATTTCTCCAACGCCATAACGCAGAGCATGGCGGTGTAACCTGCGGTGCCAATGGCAGCTGCGCGGGCGGCGGAGATTTCTTCCGGGCGATGTAAAAGGCACTCGGAGTTCAAACGGGCGACTTGCGCGTAGGCGCCGGTGTGGACTTCACCAACACCATAGCCGTTGAGGAGGACCTGATCGCCCGGTTTGAAGCGGTCGCTTTCGCTGGTGAGCACTTCGCCAACGACGTCGATGCCCGGCACCATCGGGAACTTGCGGGTGATGCCCGGTGCGCCTGCAAGGGCCATCCCATCCTTGTAGTTGATGGTGGTGTGCGTGACTTTGACTGTCACGTCTCCTGCAGAGAGCTGATCAACACTGACCTTGTTCCACTTGGCAGGTAGTGGCTTGCGGCCGCTTTCATCTGCTTCAATCCAGAGGGCATCAAACTCGCTCATGGCCAATCCTTCTCGCCAATTCATGTTGCATGAAAGCTGGCAGAAGGAGGGCCACAAGGCAAGAAAATAACGCTAGGCAATATTCCGGTGTAACACACTGACAAACCTAGCTAGTTCACCCAATAGGCCTCTTACGCAGGCTTGGCGACCAGACGCCCTGCAGTGGCGGACTGTTCGCGGATTGGCCAGTGCACGATGGCCGAAAAAATGCCGAGTGCGATTCCGAGCCACCAGATGGCATCGTAGTTGCCGCTTCGCTCATAAAGCACACCGCCCAGATACACTCCCAGGAAAGATCCGATCTGGTGAGAGAAGAACACGATGCCGAACAGCGTTCCCATATAACGTGGGCCGAACATGACAGCGACAAGCCCTGACGTTGGCGGGACGGTGGAGAGCCACAGGATGCCCATGGTGGCTGCGAAGATCAGTGTCGACATCTCCGAGATTGGCAGTGTGATGTAAAGCGTGATGGCGATGGCCCGGGCAATATAGATAAATGACAGCAAGTATTGTTTCGGAACGCGTGACCCCAACACACCGGAGGACATGGAGCCAACAATGTTGAACAGGCCGATCAAAGCCAGCGCCCATGCGCCGACGGAAACGTCAAAACCCTGATCCACGATGAAGGTCGGCATGTGCACGGTGATGAACGCCACGTGGAAACCACAGACGAAGAAGCCGAAGACCAGCAGGATGTAGTCTCTGGTTTTGAAGGCCAGACTCAATGTTTGAGAAAGGGTCATGCTGTCCTGCGGGTTGGCAGAGTTGCCAGCAGCTGGAGCTGCGGAACGCCCACGCAGGATATAAGCGAACAGGGGTACGATGGCGACGACAGCTGCCATATAGATCAGC
>NZ_LCWX01000228.1:20774-25767 GCF_001431305.1 Pseudovibrio sp. POLY-S9 | reverse complement strand
CTGGCCCAGCCATAGTTTTCGATCAGGCCCAGGCCCAGCGGTGCAAAGAGAAACTGGCCGAAGGAGCTGGCAGCCGTGCCCATGCCAAAAGCGATGCCGTGGTATTGAGGCTGAACAGACCGGGCGAAGGCAGCCAAAACAAGCGAGAAGGATGTGAAGGCGACACCCAGACCGATCAAAACACCTGCGGAGACCTGTAGTAAGAGTGGTGTGTCTGACAGGCTCATAAGATAGAGGCCGATGGCGTAGATGATCGCGCCGAGCACCAGAGTTCTTCCTGTGCCGAATTTATCTGCCATCATCCCAGCGAAAGGCTGTGCAGCACCCCAAACAAGGTTTTGAAGTGCCAGCGCAAAGGCAAACACATCCCTGCCCCAGCCAAACTCTGAGGACATGGGCGTCAGGAACAATCCAAGGGTTGCCCGTGGTCCAAACGAGAGAATGCCGATGATACATCCGCTGATGATTATGAGCGGGACGTTGGGGCCGCGCCGGACAGAGGATTGGTTCTCGACCTGGGTCGCTTGAGACATGCAATTTCCTTTCCTGCATCCGGCAGAGAGTTTCGGCCAGACGCTGGACCAATGGTGTCCGTTTTTCGCTGAGCAGCGGGGAATAATCAGGTTTAATCTAATTTTCCGTTCTGCAATAATTGAAATTACTTAGGTCATCCATCAGCAATTGGAATGAGTCTTTATCCCTAAGGCATTTTGCTGGAAGGCTCTCTCTGATCAAATGCAGGCATATGTGAGAATACTAATATATTTCAAAATGCTAGCGAAACTGGCGGAGTCGCTTGACTTTGATTTGGGTCCTGACCTAATTCCCCCGTCAACATTTAGGGGCCGACCATGACCTACTCATTTTCTTTCGGAGAAACACTCGCTGCAGGCCTGCTTGCCTTTGCTGTAAGCGCACCTTTGGCAGCTTCTGCGCAGGACGATGTGCAGAGCCAAGCTGAGCTGACTGCACGCGTTGAAAAGCATGCACCTGCCAAAGAGCTTTACATCAAGGACCGTCCAATCCTCGGCTGGAAGATTACAGGCGACACACTGGCAGACCTGCCAGAAGCGATCCGTGGCCCATTGGGTTCTGTAGATTCCACCAGCTACGATGATGCTTACATCGCCAAGAACGTTGGTTCTGTGGTTGCGTTGCAAATGAGCAAGACCGGCCCTGATTTTTACGTGATTGGCAAAGAGACGTTCACCTCCAAATACGAGATGGTTGGTCTGGAAGAAGTCGCAGCCAAAAACACCCGCCTTGTAAAACGTCTGGATATGGCTCCGGAAGTTCTTGCGCTGTTTAACGCAAAAGACGCTGGCCTGACTGGCGCGCTGAAGACCGTTCCCGTTGAGATGGTGCGCATGTCTGCCATCGGTTATGCCCCAGCTGCTGAAGTGATCATTCAATCTCCATGGGGCACACAGACCAAGCCTGCTGATCAGGATGGTTTCCTCGTGTTCGACAGCGGTGAGAACCAGTACTACATGGTCAATCAGGGCGCTGATGGTAACCCATCCAGCTACGTCCCAGCCAAGTAAGAGCCATTTTCTGCTCTCAAGTAATGTGAGCCCGACGTTTCCTCTGATTAAGCGGAAATGTCGGGCTTTTCTCATTTGTACCCTGCAAATTTAGGAAATTAAGTGATTACTCAGTAAGGCTAAATCGAGCTTAAACGCAGCAATCATATGCATCCGGCAAAAGAATAGGTTGTCGACGCGAGGGAAGAGGTCTATAAAAACTCAAAATGAGCATAAGGGTTGGCATCGGCATTGTGGCCGTGTTTTTTTATAGACCCCTTATACTCACATTGAGTATAATCCGGTTTCAAGCCGGCAGAATAAGGGATAGCGCATGTCCGCCACGATTACATTCGCTGAAGCAGACAGCCTTGCTGTCAATGACATTACTGCCGGCATTGAGGGTGCTGCTGTTCAAGCTGGCGCACCAGCACAAAAACAGTATGCCCCTTTGGAGCGTCCAGACCTTGCCTACACGCCCGAGGTCGCAGAAGCGACAGCAGAGGCCTATGAGAAGGTTAAGGACTTCATTCCTGCGATTGAGTGGGCTGCTCTTGCTCCGTTGATTTTTGCGATCAACAAAGTGAAGAAAGAGCGCGACGCCGTTATTCTGGCGCACAATTATATGACCCCGGATATCTTCCACGGCGTGGCTGATATTGTTGGCGACAGCCTGCAGCTGGCGAAAGAAGCTGCGAAGACTGAATCTCAGGTTATTGTTCAGTGCGGTGTGCACTTCATGGCTGAGACCTCCAAAATCCTGTCTCCGGAAAAGACCGTTTTGATCCCCGATATGGATGCAGGTTGCTCCCTTGCAGAATCCATCACAGGTGCAGATGTACGAAAGCTGCGTGAAGCCAATCCGGGCGTTCCGATCATCACTTATGTGAACACCTCCGCTGATGTGAAGGCTGAGTGCGATATTTGCTGCACCTCTTCCAACGCGGTTCAGGTTGTTGAAGCCATGGGCACTGACAAGGTGCTGCTGATCCCTGATCAGTACCTTGCAGCCAACGTGAACAACCAGACTGATGTTGATGTGCTGACCTATGCCGGCTCATGCGAAGTCCACGAGCGCTTTACGGCGGAAGAGCTGCGCGACTACCGTGCCATTGACCCTGATGTGAAGATCATTGCGCACCCTGAGTGCCCGCCGGAAGTTGTTGCAGAAGCTGACTTTGCTGGTTCAACCTCTCATATGATTGACTGGGTGAAGGACAACAGCCCTGAGAAGGTGATGATGATCACCGAGTGCTCCATGGCGGACAATGTTGCCTCCTCTACACCTGGCGTGAACTACATCCGCCCCTGCAACCTGTGCCCACACATGAAGCGCATTACCCTCACCAAAATTCTGGACTGTTTGCTCGATATGTCTGGTGAAGTGATTGTTGATGAAAGTGTGGCGGATCGCGCTCGTGCCTCCGTAGAACGCATGATCAACTTGAAGAACTAGAGGCTTTCGTGTAGCTGGCATATTGAAAAGTCTTCAGTGCACCCTGCTGCCTTTAACGGCAGCAGGACTTTTAGATCAGGTCCCCATAGTCTGGAATAATCTCTGAAATGTCTCAGTTCGGTTCTTCTCTCGCCCCTGCTGTTGCTCTGAACGGCGTGGATGATGTTGTTATCTTAGGTGGTGGCCTTGCTGGCCTGTTCTGCGCGCTCAAGCTTGCGCCGCGGCCAGTGACCATTGTGACCAACGCGCCCATTGGCGGTGGTACCTCTTCTGCATGGGCACAAGGCGGCATTGCTGCTGCTGTGGCCGAGGGTGATCACCACTCCGCCCACACGCAGGATACGCTGACAGCAGGTGACGGCATTTGCGAAGAAGCCATTGTTGAAGGCATGACCCGTGAAGCGTCTGACCGCATTCACGATCTGCTGGGCTATGGCGTACCCTTTGACAAAGACCTTGCTGGCAAGCTGGCTCTTTCCCGCGAAGCTGCCCACTCCAGCCACCGTGTGGTGCGTGTGCGTGGTGACATGGCTGGTGAAGCCATAATGCAGGCGCTTGTTGATGCGGCCTACAAGACACCGTCTATCCGCATCATCGAAGGGTACATCGGCTGTCAGCTGATCGCTGAAGGCCGGTATGTCACCGGTATTACTGCGCGTCGCCGTGGTGGGACGCAGCGCATTACCATTCCTGCAAAAGCTGTTGTGCTGGCCTCCGGTGGTGTTGGCCATCTTTATTCAACAACCACCAATCCGGGTGAAGCAAACGGACATGGCCTTGCGATGGCCGCCCGTGCAGGTGCGCTGGTTTCTGATGCCGAGTTCGTTCAATTCCACCCAACAGCTCTCAATGTTGAGCAGGACCCTGCTCCGCTTGCAAGTGAAGCGATCCGCGGTGATGGCGCGATCCTCATCAATGATGACGGTCGTCGCTTTATGGATGGCATCCATCCTGATCTTGAGCTGGCCCCTCGTGATATTGTTGCGCGCGCGATCCATACAGAACTTGCGGCTGGCCGTGGTGCTTTCCTTGATTGCCGCGAGGCCATTGGTGCAAGCTTCCCTGAGCACTTTACCCGCGTTTATGCAGCCTGCGAGAAGGCTGGTATTGATCCGATCAATGGTCTGATCCCTGTTGCTCCGGCAGCACATTACCACATGGGTGGTGTGCTGACCGATGCTTCTGGCCGGACCTCTGTCGACAACCTTTGGGCAGCTGGTGAAGTTGCGGCGACGGGGGCCCATGGTGCCAACCGTCTGGCATCCAACTCTTTGCTTGAAGCTGTTGTGTTTGCAGGTCGCATTGCAGAAGACATTCAGGCCCTCATGCCGCATCACCGGGTGCATCATTGGGCTGAAATCGATGATGTTGATGATCAGGCCTCCACACGCAATCCGCAGGAACGTGCCGTTGTTTCCATGGTTCGTTCTGCCATGTCCCGCCATGTTGGTGTGGTTCGTGATGCAGAAGGGCTGACAAGGACGCTTGCACGGTTGCAGAACGCTGAGACGCTGTGCCGCCGCGACTCCATTCTCAACATGGTGATTGCAGCCAAGCTGATTACAGGGTCTGCTCTGCTTCGCGAAGAAAGCCGAGGCGGTCATTTCCGTTCTGACTTCCCGCAGAAGGCGGAGGCTGCCAAGCGCTCCTTTGTGAAGCTTGCACAAATTGAGAAGCTGGCGAGCGAGGCTGCTGCCAGCGATGTTGGCCAGCAAGCTGTTGAAGAGGAAGATATGCTATGAGCCGTCCGTCTTCATTGCCCGAGCTTTCGTTGATCATGGTGGATGATGCCGTCAAAGCTGCTTTGCTTGAGGACTTTGGCCGCGCAGGTGACATCACCTCGCAGGCGACCATTCCGGCTGATGCTGTTGCAACGGGTGTGATTGCGGCTCGTAAGGATGGCGTGCTGGCTGGCATTGATCTGGCTCTTTCCGCATTTCGTCAGGTTGATCCTACTCTCGATGTTACCGTGCTGGCGCAGGACGGGGATAAATTGGAGCCGGGTACCATTATC
>NZ_LCWX01000228.1:0-20672 GCF_001431305.1 Pseudovibrio sp. POLY-S9 | reverse complement strand
GCCCGCATTCACGGTCCCGCTCGTGCATTGCTGGAAGCGGAACGTGTGGCTCTCAACTTTTTGAGCCATCTTTCGGGCATTGCGAGCGCTACGAACGCATTTCAACGCAAAATTTCACATACCAACGCAAAAGTGGTTTGCACCCGGAAAACCACTCCGGGACTGCGTAGTTTCGAGAAGTATGCGGTTCGCTGTGGCGGCGGTATGAACCACCGGTTTGGTCTGGATGATGCGATCCTGATTAAGGACAACCACATCGCCGTTGCCGGTGGTGTTGTCCCCGCGATTGAGAATGCTCGTGCTTTTGCCGGACACCTTGTGCGCATTGAGGTTGAGGTGGATACACTCGACCAGCTGAAGGAAGCCCTCACAGCCAAACCTGATGTGGTGATGCTGGACAATATGGGGCCTGATCTTTTGAGGCAGGCGGTTGAGATCAACAAGGGGCAAGCTGTGCTGGAAGCGTCTGGTACGATTACGCTTTCGACCATTCAGGCGATTGCGGAAGCTGGCGTTGATATCATCTCATCCGGCTGGATCACGCACTCCGCTCCTATTCTGGATCTTGGGCTCGATATTGAGATCGACTAGAGCGTTTGACAAGTTAAAATGAAAAAGGCCCGATCTGATGACCGGGCCTTTTTCTTGTTCTGATCTTATCCAACAGCTTACATGTTTGGATAGTTCGGTCCGCCTGTGCCTTCCGGAACGGTCCAGGTGATGTTGCCGTTCGGGTCTTTGATGTCACAGGTCTTACAGTGAACGCAGTTTTGAGCGTTGATCTGGAAGCGGGGTGGTTCGCCGTTTTCTTCCACCCACTCATACACACCAGCGGGACAATAACGGTTCGACGGACCAGCGTAGACATCGTGCTCAGAAAGCTTCTGCAAAGTCTCGTCGCGCAGCTTCAGATGGATCGGCTGATCTTCCTCGTGGTTGGTGTTGGAGAGGAAGACAGAAGACAGCTTGTCGAAGGAGATCTTCCCGTCTGGTTTCGGGTAATTGATCTTCTTGCATTCCTTCGCCGGCTTCAGGCTCGCAGCATCGGTTTTGCCGTGCTTCATGGTGCCGAAGAAGGAGAAGCCCATCAGCTCGTTGGTCCACATGTCGAGGCCACCGAAGACCATGCCCAGCAAGCTGCCAAACTTGGTCTGCAATGGTTTTACATTGCGTACCTTCCAGAGATCCTTGCCGATTTCGGAATTGCGCCATGCGCCGTCGAACTGGTCCAGCTCTTCGTGTGCTTCTCCACGGCCCAGCGATTCAACGACCAGATCTGCAGCCAGAATACCGGAGAGAACAGCGTTGTGAGAGCCTTTGATGCGCGGAACGTTGACGAAACCAGCGGAACACCCGATGAGAAGACCACCTGGGAAAGAGAGCTTCGGTACGGACTGATATCCCCCTTCGGAGATGGCACGAGCGCCGTACGAAATGCGCTTACCGCCTTCAAAGACGTCCTTCACACCCGCATGAGTTTTGAAACGCTGGAACTCATCAAACGGAGAGATATACGGGTTCTGGTAGTTGAGGTTCACAACAAACCCAACAGCAACCTGATTGTCTTCCAGATGGTAGAGGAAAGACCCGCCCTGAGTTTTACCGTCCAGCGGCCAACCCATGGAGTGCTGAACCAGACCCGGTTTATGCTTGGATGGATCTACTTCCCACAGCTCTTTGATACCAATACCGAATTTCGGATGGTCACTGTCGCGATCAAGGTCAAATTTGTCTACCAGCGTCTTTGCAAGCGAGCCACGGACACCTTCGGCGATCAACGTGTACTTGCCGAGCAGCGCCATACCACGCATGTAGCCATCTTTGTGAGATCCATCACGCGCAACGCCCATATCACCCGTTGCAACGCCGATCACCTTGCCGGAATCGTCGTAAAGCACTTCAGCTGCTGCGAAGCCTGGATAGATTTCCACGCCGAGCGCTTCTGCTCTTTCTGCAAGCCAGCGACAGACATTGCCCAGAGACACAATGTAATTGCCGTGGTTGTTCATGAGCTTCGGCATCAGGAAGTTTGGCAGACGAAGGGAACCAGCAGGGCCAAGCAGATTGAAATGGTCTGCTGTGACAGGTGTCTTGATCGGAGCACTCTCGTCTTCACGCCAGTCAGGGATCAGGCGATCGATGCCAATTGGATCAATCACCGCACCAGACAGAATATGAGCGCCAACTTCAGAGCCCTTTTCGAGCACGACGACGGAGATTTCCTCTCCCTTCTCCGCAGCCTGCTGCTTAATCCGGATTGCCGCTGATAGACCTGCAGGACCGCCGCCTACAATCACAACGTCGAATTCCATGGATTCGCGTTCTGCCAGAGTTTCCCCTTCAGACATAGTATTCTCCCTTTACACTTTATCCACTTCATTTCGCGTCAAATGATGTGGCAGCGCATTATTTTCCAGCACCTCAAGTGTCAAAACTTTATTTAGTCTCTGTGTAATTGAGCGGATACTATAGCGCAATGCGTTTTAAGGTGCATTCCGTCAGGTACCCCATCAAAAAACCTATCTACACCTTAAGGAATTATTGTAATTTCCCCAAGTTAACGTGAACCACTTTACACTGTTCCCCATTGAGTTAGCCCATTCTCGTTTTTCTATTGGACAGTTGCGCTTTCATAATGAATATAGGGCGGACTGGGCTGCTGCCCATCCATGGTGCATTGCAAAAGAGTTATTCCCTTTCGCCTGTGCCGACCTGTGTGCCACAACTAGTAAATGGCTATGTCTGAAGTTCCTGTCGCAAATGCCGCCGAGCTGGAGGCTTATCTGGAGTTTTTAAGCGCCGTCGGCGTCGACTGTGCGTTGGAAGATGCTCCAGTGGACCGCTTTGCGCAAACTCAGAGCCAGATGGAAAAGCAGGTGCAGAGCCGCCCTGCTCCGCAGCAGAACATCGCTCCAGTCAGCTCGTTCAGCGCACCAGAGCCAGCGCCGTCACAGTCCAAAAACCTCAGTGTTTCACCTGCTGAAATGGCCCGTAACCTGCGCGAGAATGGCGTCTCCGCAGATGCCAAGCAGGAAGCGAAGAAGATTCTGGAACGGCAGCGCGCTGCCAAGGAAGCAGCTATTACGACGTCTACACCAACTGCGGTGACAGACGCGAATGCTGTTATTCCGAATGCGGAAACAGTTGGTTCGGCCAGAACCGCCGCAGGTTCGGCGCAGTCACTTGATGAGCTTCGGAAAATCCTTGCAGGGTTTGAGGGCTGTAATCTGCGACTGACAGCAAAGAACCTTGTGTTTGGGGATGGAAGTTCCAAAGCACGCATCATGTTTGTTGGGGAAGCTCCAGGACGCGAAGAGGACATTCAAGGCGTGCCATTCGTGGGGCGTTCGGGTCATCTGCTGGACCGGATGTTGAAAGCTGCCGGACTTGACCGGTCAATGGTTTACATTGCCAATGTGGTTCCATGGCGCCCACCGGGAAATCGCACCCCTACCCCGCATGAAACTGAGATTTGCCGTCCGTTTATTCAGCGGCAGATTGAGCTGGTTGATCCGGAGATTGTTGTTTTCCTCGGGGCGGCCTCTGCCAAGACGCTCAGCGGTGCCCGTGATGGCATTCGCAAGCTGCGCGGGAAATGGCTGAGCTATGGCGGCGAGGGTACTCAGCGCAAGGCGATCGCGACTTATCACCCTGCTTATCTTCTGCGCAGTCCTGCTGAGAAAAGATATGCCTGGCGAGACATGCTCCAGATTCGTGCCGAGCTTGAAACAACCGAGTAATCCCCACTGTTTTGATGAGGCTCTCTGAGTTCTCAAGGTGTAGATTTGTTATGAGGATCACACTGTTGCGTTTTATTGCGTAAATTGCCATTTCTTTTGGCAAAAGCTCTTCTCTCCTGATGATTGCTGCCTATATTGGATGAAGTTGGTTACCCCAACGACATACAAGTTATCGACGCAAAGGAGAATTTTGAGTTGTTGAACAAGCTGCGCAGCTACCTTCCGGGCAAATTGGGCAAAGTAAGACCTATCGTACCCGTCGTCCGTTTGCATGGTGCTATTGGTGCTGCATCTCCATTGAAATCAGGTTTGAACCTGAGCAGTGTTGAAGACGCGCTAGAAATAGCTTTCAGCTTTAAAGAAGCTCCGGCTGTTGCCTTGTCCATCAACTCACCTGGCGGTTCGCCGGTTCAATCTCATCTCATCTTCAAACGCATTCGTCAGCTGGCTGATGAAAACAACAAGCAAATTCTTGTTTTTGTAGAAGATGTTGCTGCATCTGGCGGCTACATGATTGCACTGGCTGGTGATGACATCATTGTTGATCCGTCCTCTATTGTTGGATCCATTGGTGTCGTATCTGCCGGGTTTGGCTTTACAGAGCTTCTGGAGAAAACCGGCGTTCAGCGCCGTGTTTATGCCAGCGGAGACAAGAAGGTCACACTGGACCCGTTCTCACCGGAAGTTAAAGAGGACATTGAGCATCTCAAAACATTGCAGCACGAAATCCATGAGATGTTCATCGACATGGTGAAGAGCCGCCGCGGTGACGTGCTGAGCGATGACGAAAACCTATTTTCCGGCTTGTTTTGGACTGGAGCCAAAGCGCGTGATCTGGGCCTCGTAGATGGTCTGGGCGATCTTCACTCCACGATCCATGAACGGTACGGCAAAGAAACCAAAGTGAAATTTGTTGGCACCAAAAAGCGCTTTCTTAGCCGCTTTATTCCCGGTGCGAACCTTCAGGGAGGTCTGAATGAGGCTGCTGGCACATTGCCTGCTGCTGCACTTGCAACCCTGGAAGAAAAAAGCCTTTGGGCAAAGTTTGGTCTTTAAGTAATCTCCATAGGATTGCCTAAATTGCCAGAAATAACAATGCTTCACATAAGTGATGGAAGGAAAATGCAGATGACTGAGGTATTAGGAACTGTTGCTTTGATTGCAGGTGGATATGCTCTTTACAAAGCCGTAAAGAAAGAAATTTCCAATATGGCATTCAAGAAACAGCCTGCCTATGCAACTGCTCGCAAGCGTCCGGTTGACCCAGCATATACGCGTCTGGTTGAAGATCCGGCCACTGGCAAATACCGCCCTGTAAGCAACTACTAAGAGCCGCGCTCTAATCTTTGGCTGACAGGTGCCCGCATGACGTTTGGTCTGCGGGCCTGGTGACGTGGTAATGTTGCACGTATTCCTTATTTAACAGGAATAGACTGCGCGCTAGCAAACCAGTTTTGCGGATTCCAGTTTGATTTTATTGCCCGCAGGTTTCGATCTGCCGGACCTGTATCGTAATTTTCCAGAAAATAGAGATACATGGCATGATCTATGCCGGGTGAGTTCTCCCCATTTACTCCCAAACATGAATCTGGATAGTTGAAGTAACAACCGTCAACAATGTCGTCTGGATCGTTTCGTGGATCAGGAAAACCGCCATACTTGGCGTAAACATCAGCATACATTTCGTTGATCCAGCCAACATGGGCTTCCTCAAGCTGCTTGTTATCCTGTCCAATTGCCGCGTCATTGTCCCAATAGGTTTGGTATTGCAGTTTCATGATTGAGCTGCGTTGTGCGATTGGCGTTGCTGTGCTGGAGACCTGATTTATTGCACAGCCGTAACTGTCAATCTGGCACAGGCTCTGGCTCATATCGCTCAATGACACTCCATCCGGGACCTTCTGCAGATGCTCATGAAGCGCGGCGACCATGTCGTCAGTGAAGCCTTTCTTCATGTAAGCTGATTTGTATTTTCCAAACTGATTTGGACCGGAACCATTTGTGTTTTGAACGCCTTCCAGAAACGTGAAACGGCGAAGCTGGGCCGTTGCACTCACAGGACTGATAGCCTTTGCAGTGCCGTGCCATGGATGCCCGTTTATGGGCCCCGGCTCGGTTGATAGTCTTGTTATCTCGCCCAGTGTTTTCTTCTGGTCTTTGATCCTGTCATTCAAATAGGCCTCATACTCCTGTCCTTGAACCCCGAGTGATGGGGCATCAAAATAATAGGATGCGAAAACCATTTTCCCAGCAGCAAGATGGTTTGCATGGAATATGCCAAAGCTGGGCCACTTGGATTTGTCTCCGTCCTGCCCTTCCTGTGAGAACTGAGTGAAGTTGTCCAATAGTTGCTTGAGGACAGGTTCTGTGATGAGCAGGTTTCCATTTTCATCCTGCCAATCAAATGAAAACGCGGTGGTGTAAAGATATTGCGGTGCTTTCGGAGTGTCCTGGAAATAGTAGCGGGTGATAATGCCGAAGTTTCCTCCACCACCGCCACAGATCGCCCAGAACAGATCCGGGTGGTTCACGGGAGAAACTTTCTCATAGAGTTCAGGCGTTGGAGCCCCTTGAGGCATGATCACCACGTCCACTGCAGACAGGTAATCAACGGTCAATCCAAATGCGCGGGAAAAGAGACCATACCCTCCGCCAGTGATGTGCCCGCCTAGTCCGACTGAATAGCAGCTGCCCGCTGGTAGTGTGGTATCAAACATGATGTTGAACATGCGATACATATCCCAGTTTCCATAGCCGACATCGATGTAATACCCATAGTTTGGATCACTGCCCACACCGCGTAGCCCGGTCAGATCGATGATGTATTTTGTGCCCGCATTGTAGACGAAGTTCTCATAGCAGTGGCGACCACAGGTAATTTGCAATTCGCCTGCTTTTGCTCCTGACGCAATCACTTCTCTCCAAGCGGCTGTTACTTCTGCAGCTGAGGCAGGGGCGTAGACGCGTTTCAGACTTGGCGCATACCAGCGGCGGTCAAATCCTTGACGATCACTCAGAACAGGCAGGCGGGACATCACCATCGTTACGCTCTCCAGCTTTTATGCAGACTACAATGACCATGCCACTAAATAAGCTTTTTCCCGGGCTCAATATCCTTGATATTGTGGGGTATGGGCCTGCGCCGAAACACAGCTGCGATTCCGGAAATGAGCATGAGAAGAGTAATCCGCCTTACTCCCCGTCTTTTTCACAAAATATCTTTGATTTTTCAGGAATGCTTGACCTTCCCTGTTTGACGTGGCACCTGTGCCTCAACTTGGATTTTGCGCCGTTTCGGTGCAGTACATTTTGGATTTTCAGGAAACACTCCCATGTCTAGTGAAGCCGTTCCGGCACATATGCAGCCAACCAAGTCCTTTCAGGGTCTCCTCATGACTCTCCAGAGATTCTGGGCCGATCAGGGCTGCGTTATTGTGCAGCCGTATGACATGGAAGTCGGCGCGGGCACTTCCCATCCATCAACAACACTGCGTTCGCTTGGACCTCGTCCATGGAAAGTGGCGTATGTCCAGCCATCTCGCCGTCCTACCGATGGTCGCTATGGCGAAAATCCAATGCGCTTGCAGCACTACTATCAGTTTCAGGTTATGCTGAAGCCTTCTCCTGCGAACCTTCAGGAGCTGTATCTGGCTTCCTTGCGTGCAATCGGCATTGATACAGAAATCCATGACATTCGCTTCGTTGAGGATGACTGGGAGAACCCGACACTTGGCGCATGGGGCCTTGGTTGGGAATGCTGGTGTGACGGCATGGAAGTTTCTCAGTTCACATACTTCCAACAAGTAGCTGGTTTTGAATGTAAGCCAGTTGCTGGTGAGTTGACTTATGGTCTTGAGCGCATTGCCATGTATGTTCAGGGTGTCGACAATGTTTACGACCTGAACTTCAACGGCCTTGAAGGCGACGAGAAGGTCACGTATGGCGATGTGTTCTTGCAGGCCGAGCAGGAATATTCCCGTCATAACTTCGAGCATTCCGACACTGAAATGTTGTTCCGCCACTTTGCGGACCATGAGCGCGAGTGTAAGCGTCTGCTGGCAGCAAGCGCAGAAGCGATGGAGAAAGCTGGCGATGGCCTGCAGAAGGTTGTTATGCCTGCTTATGACCAAGCGCTTAAATGCTCCCACGTGTTCAACCTGCTTGATGCACGCGGTGTCATTTCCGTAACCGAGCGGCAGAGCTATATTCTGCGTGTGCGTGAACTTTCCAAAGCTTGTGGTGCAGCCTTCCTGCAGACCGAAGCTGGTGGTGTGGGCTACAAAGGCTAGTCCCAGTCAACATGATGAATTCTTAGTGCCGGGGCAGAAATGCCTCGGCATTTTTTGTTGTCACTTCTCTGCACTTCGACTCCTTGAAAGATGCCTGCTGATAATCAGTAGGTTTTCAGGACTGCAATCAAACGGATATTTTTAAAGAGATATCCTGTTTGATTTGCCAATCACTCCCCCTGTTGCCAGCTGCCTGCGTATCTATGCGCTGATCCAAATTGGGGTACATTCGCGGAGTTCTCTGTTCCATGACTGTCGAAAGTACCGAAGCGCATGAAGATGGCACTGCAGCAGCCTCTTCCGGTCCTCCGCCTGAGATGACTGCTCAACCTTCCTCCACGCAAAACCTGAGTGATGAGCAGATCGCCAATGCGATTGTTTCGCGGTTGAGCCGTGATGATAAACTGGCCATGCGAGACGGTGATCAGGCCTTCTGGCCGGGCGTTCGGGAGATGATGAAGAGCGGCTCTCAATCAGGTCCGTGGGCAGCGGGGGCGTTACCAGAGCATCACTTGCCAGGTGTTCATTATACAGAAGGCTCACGCGGGATCGTGCTGAAGGGCGCCACAACGTTTCCTACAGTGATTGCAAGAGCGGCAACCTTTGACACTGAGCTGGAAGAACGGATTGGCGCAATCATTGGATATGAGATGCGCGCCTTTGGTGGCACGTTGTTTGGGGGCGTGCCACTTAACCTGATGCGCCATCCGGCATGGGGACGAGCACAGGAATCCTATGGTGAAGACAGCTTCCTGATCGGTGCAATGGGCTCAGCCCTCGTTCGCGGTGTTCAACAACATGGCATGGCGTGCATCAAGAACTTTGCTCTGGCATCCATGGAACATTCCAAGCTTTCCCTCAATGTTACAGTGGGACAGCGGGCACTTTATGAGATTTATCTTCCTCACTTCAGGAAGGCGGTTGAGGCAGGTGCAGCGGCTGTCATGACGTCCTACAGTTCCATCAATGGCGAGCTTTGCGGACACAACAAAGAGCTTCTCACCCAACTGCTGAAAACAGACTGGGGGTTTAAGGGGTTTGTGCTGAGTGACTTCCTGTTCGGCATTCGCAACGCGAGAGAGGCTGCCCTTGCCGGCATGGATCTGGAGATGCCGTTCCAACTGCACTTTCACCAGCACCTGTCAGAGCTGATCGATGATGGAGAGATCTCCGAGGCAGCATTGGATGACGCCTGTTACAGGCTTATTCTGCAACAGCTCCGAGTGCTGCGGAAAGGCCGTTATGAGAAGACCCGCGTTGGTTGCGCCGAATTTCGATCTGTTGCACAGGAGGCCGCTGAGAAGTCGACTGTGCTCCTGAAGAACGAAGGTGGATTTCTACCTCTTAAGGACATTCAAAGCATTGGTGTTATTGGTCGTTTAGCGAGTGTCGCTAATACAGGCGACAAAGGAACGAGTGATACACAGCCGACACATATAACCACGCCGCTCGCAGGCCTTCGCTCCTACTACAAACACAAGATCGACATCTGGCAGGACAGAGGCCAGAACATCAATCGCGCCCTCCAGATCGCAAAACGAGCGGATGCCGTTGTGCTGGTGGTCGGGAATGACCACAGCCGTGAAGGTGAATGGGTCTCCGCTGATCTGGCAGCACGCTTTCATGAGGTTCTTCCTCAACCTCGGAACCGCGAAGAAGCGAAGATTGCCTCTCAGTTTTTACGCGCATTTGGTGGTGGAGGTTCTGCGGGCAAATCTCAGGAGTCCGGAGGAGCTGAAGACGGTTATGGTTCCGGCGACAGGCAGAGCCTTCGTCTGCCTCCGCACGATGTTGAATTGATCAAGCAGGTCTGTGCTGCAAATTCCAACTGTGTCGTGGTTGTTATGGGTGGCGGTACTATTTTGATGAATGAATGGCAGGATAAACCTGCTGCCATCTTGCTGCATTGGTATCCAGGGATGGAAGGTGGAACTGCACTTGCCCGAATTCTATCCGGCGAAGTCTCCCCCAGTGGCAAGCTGCCGTTTGTCATCCCACGACGAGAAAGTGACCTGCCTGACTTTGATCGCAATGCGCGTAAAGTGATCTATGACCTTTGGCATGGATACAGGAAACTGGACAAAGATGATGTCACACCGGCGTATCCTTTCGGGTTTGGTCTGAGCTACTCTCAATTCCATTATTCGGAACTTGGTGTTACACCGCCTGATGAGCTCCTTACTGGTAGCATTGACGTTCAGTTCTCCATCGCCAATATCGGGCAAATCGAGGCGGAAGAAGTTTCGCAAGTTTATATTGCCCTTAAAGGATCCGCAGTAGAACGCGCGAAACAGGAGCTGAAGGGCTTCCAGCGTCTTCGTATTCCAGCAGGTGAAAGCAGGCAGGTGACTGTCTCCATCCCGATTGAGGAGCTTGCGATATTTGATAGTGAACGCAACCAGATGGTGGTTGAGCGCATCGTCTATGAAGTGGTTGTGGGCAGCTCCAGTCAGGATCCCAACAGCCTGCGACTGGAACTCGACCTGTTTGGCGAACTCAATGAAACTACTGAGGAACCTGCGTAGACGGGCTTAGATTATCTCAGCGCTACAAAGTCTGATGCAAGGCAGCTGTTCACACCCCTGTTGATTGGTTGTGCCCGGCTGATGTTTTTTGCTCAATTACGGTTCCGCGCTGCCTATTGGGGGTGACAATGCCCTTGAGTATTGCTAGGCACTATCCACCTTAGAAATTCGCGATTGATTGACCAGTTAAAGGCGTCGTTCACCAATGCCAGATCTTCTCCTCGAACTCTTTAGCGAGGAAATTCCTGCCCGCATGCAGCGTCGTGCGGCTGAGGATTTGAAATCCCTCCTGACCAATGCTCTTGTTGATGCAGGTGTAACCTATGAAGGCGCGAAGGCTTATGCCACTCCACGCCGCCTGACACTGCACATTGCTGGCTTGCTTGCAGGCTCTAAAGCAACCCGTGAAGAGCGGAAGGGCCCTCGCGTTGGCTCGCCTGAGAAAGCATTGGCCGGATTCCTGCGTGGCGCAGGCCTTTCTTCTATTGACGACGCTGAAATTCAAAATGACCCGAAAAAGGGTGATTTTTACGTCGCTGTTATCGAAAAGCCAGGCCGGAAGACCGAGGATATTGTTGCAGACGTGATGCCAGACATCATTCGCAACTTCCCTTGGCCAAAGTCTCAGCGCTGGGGTTCTGGCAGCTTGCGCTGGGTTCGCCCGCTGCACTCAATCGTTTGTACCTTCGGTCCTGAGACCGAAGAGCCAGAAGTTATTCCGTTTGAAATTGATGGCATCAAATCAGGCAGGACCACCTATGGTCACCGCTTTATGGCACCTGAGGCAATCGAAGTGCGCCGCCTGGAAGACTATATGTCCAAGCTGGAAGTTGCCAAGGTTGTGCTTGATGCGGACCGCCGCAAAGACATCATCGATGTAGATGCGAAAAACGCGGCTATGGCGCTTGGTCTTGAACTGGTTGAAGATGCTGGCCTTCTTGACGAAGTATCCGGCCTCAACGAGTGGCCGACCGTGCTTATCGGTTCCTATGATGAGAGTTTCCTTCAGCTGCCTGACGAAGTCATTCAGCTCACCATTAAGGTGAACCAGAAGAACTTCGTGCTGAGCGATCCAGCAACATCTCGCCTCTCCAACAAGTTTGCATTGACTACAAATATCGTTGCAAAGGATGGTGGAACCAAGATCATTGCGGGTAACGAAAAGGTTGTTTCTGCACGCCTTTCCGACGCCAAGTTCTTTTGGGAAACGGACCTTAAGACCAAGCTGGAGAGCAACGTCTCCAAGCTGCAGGACATCGTGTTCCACGAGAAGCTGGGCACTGTGGCTGCCCGTGTTGATCGCCTTGAGCGTCTTGCTGCGGAAATCGCTCCACTCGTTGGTGCTGATATCGAGCAAACCAAGCGTGCTGCGCGTCTTGCGAAAGCTGACCTCGTTTCTGCAATGGTATTCGAGTTCCCTGAGCTGCAAGGCCTGATGGGTCGCTACTATGCAGAAGCACAGGGCGAAGATGCTGCTGTTTCTCAGGCGATTGAAGATCACTACAAGCCAGCCGGCGCGTCTGATGATGTACCAGTATCACCTGTTTCCATCGCTGTTGCTTTGGCAGACAAACTGGACATTCTTGCTGGCTTCTGGGCAATCGACGAGAAGCCAACCGGATCCAAAGATCCGTTTGCGCTGCGCCGCGCTGCTTTGGGTGTTATCCGCCTTGTGCTGGAAAACGACCTGCGCCTGCCACTTCGTGATGTTCTGGTTCAGAGCCTGCGCCGCAACCTTGCGGACATTGCAGCGGCACGCGGTGAAAGTGCGCTCTCCGATCTTCCATTCATCGGCAAAGGCAAAACCGGCGAAGGCGTTGTTAAAGACATCTTCTCCATGGTTTCCAAAGCGGCTGACGTGGTGCTGGCAAACGTTTCCGACAAGATCCCTGAGACCTCTCTGGAATCAGGTCTGATTGATGATCTGCTCAGCTTCTTCGCAGACCGCATGAAGGTGGTTCTGAAAGACAAAGGCGTGCGTCATGATTTGGTTGACGCGGTTCTGGCTCGTGGTGGTCAGGATGATATCAATCTGATCGTGAAGCAGGCAGAAGCTCTTGCTGGATTGCTGGGCAGCGAAGACGGCGTCAACCTGCTGGCAGGTTACAAGCGTGCTGCAAACATTCTGCGTGCGGAAGAGAAGAAGGACGGCAAGGCCTTTACAGGCAAGCCTAATGCTGCTCTGCTGGAAGAACAGGCAGAAAAGGACTTGGCAGCTGCGCTGGATAGCGTTCTGGTTGAAATCAAGCCGCTGCTTGATGCTGCTGACTTCTCCGCTGCAATGGCTGCTCTTGCCAAACTGCGCGGTCCTGTTGACGGCTTCTTTGACGACATCCACGTGAATGCTGAAAAACCGGAGGTTCGCGAGAACCGTCTGAAGATCCTGTCAGAAATTCGTGCAGCTGTTCATCAGGTCGCTGATTTCTCAAAGATCGCTGGCTAAGCTGACACCATAAGACATTTTAAAGCCCGGAACTCTGCTGAGTTACCGGGCTTTTTATTTGATTAGACTTTGACAGCTTTTTCGTACTCAACCGCCGTTTGTGCGATTTCTTCTTTCAGCCAATCCCGCAGCTTGCGAACACTGGGGCTGCGCAAGGCCCCTTCCCTGCAGATGAACCAGTAGGATCGTCCTGTTGAACAGCGGTGACCGAACGGGATCTTCAACTGACCTTGCTTCACAGCATTGGCGACCAGCGTATCCCAACCCAAGAACACGCCGTGACCAGCAATTGCAGCGTCCATGCAGAGCGATGCGTTGGAGAAGCCATGACCTCTTGGAAGCTGGCTTTCTTTGAGACCAAACGGGGCCAGCCAGTCGCTCCAACGGTAATAGGAGTTATAGTCGCGGATGATCACTTCATTCAGAAGATCCCGTGGCTCTTTGAGGCGCTCCGCGATTTCAGGAGAGCAGACCGGATAGATGAAATGCTCACACAAGCGCTCTGAGTAAACATCATCAGGCGCTCGTTTATGGACGCGGACACAGGCGTCTACATCGGAATGATTGAGGTTCACCAACTGGTCATTGGCATCCAGCCTGAGGTTGATGTCCGGATTGGCTTTCATGAAGCTGCTCAGGCGCCAGACCAGCCATTTCTCAGCCAGCAGCGGAGCTACAGATAGAAAGAGGCTTTCTTCTCTGTCCCGGTCTGCCAACGCGACAGCCTCTGAGATTTGCTTGAGGCCTGATGTGAGTTCGTGACAAATCTCGGCGCCAAGGCTGGTCAGCTTCAATCCGCCTGTCTCTCGAGTGAACAGCGGGCGGCCCAACTGATGCTCGGTTTTGTGCAGTTGCTGGCTGACGGCGCCGGACGTAATGCCCAACTCTTCAGCCGCATTTTTCAGGGAGCCCAGGCGCCCGACGGCTTCAACAACGCGAAGGCCAGCGAGGCTGACTTGATTGAGATTTTTCATCGAGGACAGTTCCGAGCAGTAAATCTAAACCGGGGTTTAGTTATTCCAGATAGCACTTGCAATGCAATTGACGCATTGTCGCTCCATCAAGTCACAAAGGAAATGACAATGAAAAATCTTTTTAAAGATCTGTTGCGCGGCAAATCCCCCCGAAAGACCAAAGCAGCTGCAGGCTCAAAGCCTTATTGTGCTGACCCACTTTCACACCCTGCTCTTCAGCGAATGGATACCCGCGAAATTGGTGATGTTTACATCAACCCAGAAAAAACGCTGCCTTAAGAGCAGCGTTTTTTATTTTGTCCCTCAATACGGGATACCAATCTTTTTAAAAATGAAATGCATAAGCCAGGCAGGTCCAACCAACAGGAACTGCAGATCTTTAAAGAAAGACGGCTTTTTCCCCTCAATATGATGGCCGATAAACTGGCCGACCCAAGCAATCACAAACACTGCCAATGCTGTCTGCCAGAGTGGGATGCCAAGCCCAAACTGCTGATAAGTCATGTTAATCCAGATCATCAACGCTGAGAAAACGGCCATGCCGATTGCCAGCGTGATGGACAATGACAGGTAGTAGATGATCGATAGCCCCAGCCCGATCGTGCACCAGTTCAACCACGGTGAGATGTTCGACAACCCGATCGGTGTTGGAACAGACCACAGCAGTGCGGTTACCGTCCAGAAAATGACCGGCACACAGATCCAGTGAATGGCCTTGTTTTTGTGATTTTGGTGGCTTTCGCCGTACTCGCCCAGCAGGCGATCAATGCGACGCCCGGTTGCTTCTGAAAAGCTCATACTACCCTCCCCGTAATATCAAGCGGTATCAATGCAATCAGCATGCCGTAAGGGGAAGGTATTTTCAAGCTGACAAAACTTCGGCGGGCATATTAACCAGTGCCCGCCGAAGGAGTTGTTTTAGCTATGTGGTGCCAGGCAAACGCCTGCATTCTGCTTACGACATTGTGCATCAACAGCTGAAAGTGCTGTCATATTTACGATGCCGCGTGAGGTCACGGATGGCGTGATGATGTGAGCAGTTTTCTTCGCACCCAGCAAAATTGGACCAACATGAAGCGCGTCTGTCATTGCTTTGATGAGGTTCAATGCGATGTTGGAGGCGTCCAGAGTTGGGAACACCAGCAGGTTCGCTGGACCGGAGATATGCGCATCTGGCATGTAGCGTTTCAGGATTTCCGGCTTCAACGCAGCATCACCATGCATTTCACCTTCAGCTTCCAGCTCTGGCAGCTGTTTCCAAACCATCTGCAGGGCTTCCCGCATCTTGTTGGAGGTTTCTGACGGACGGGAGCCGAAGTTGGAGTGGGACAGCAGCGCAACACGCGGTGTGATGCCGAAGCGCTTGATCTGCTCAGACGCCAGATGTGTGATCTCTGCAATCTCTTCAGCAGATGGACACTCAGTGACGTAAGTATCTGCAAGGAAGTACGCACCGCTGGAGTTGATCAGCAATGAGAGCGTTGAGAAATCCGTTACACCTTCGGAACAACCAATGATGTTGTTGATGTCACGCAGATGCTTGTCAAAGCGGCCTTCGAGGCCTGTGATCAGCGCATCAGCTTCTTCTCTATGCAACGCCAGTGCACCAATGACAGTGGAGTTTGTACGCACCATCGTTCTGGCAGCTTCCGGCGTTACGCCTTTACGGCCAACCAGTTGCACCAGTGTGTCAACATAGGAACGGTAGCGTGGATCGTCTTCCGGGTTCACAAACTCAAAATCTGTACCCGGGCGAATGCGCAGGCCGAAGCGCTCACAGCGGTTTTCCAGAACCTGCGGACGACCAATGAGGATTGGTGTCGCGAGGCCCTCTTCCAGCACCACCTGAGCGGCGCGCAGCACACGTTCGTCTTCACCATCAGCGTAGATAACGCGCTGCTTATCTGCCTTTGCCTGTGCGATGATTGGCTTCATCACCATACCAGAGCGGAACACGAAGCGGTTCAGCTTATCCATGTAGGCGTCGAAATCTTCGATCGGGCGGGTTGCGATGCCAGTTTCCATGGCAGCTTTTGCAACAGCAGGAGCAATGCGCAGGATCAAGCGGTTATCGAACGGGGATGGAATGAGGTAGTTCGGGCCGAATGTGTGGGTGACACCGCCGTAGGCTTTGGCCACCACATCGGTCGGTTCTTCCCGTGCCAGAGCGGCAATTGCCTCAACAGCGGCCAGCTTCATTTCTTCGTTGATGGCCGTTGCGCCAACATCCAGAGCACCGCGGAAGATGTATGGGAAGCAGAGGACGTTATTCACCTGGTTCGGGTAATCCGAACGACCTGTACACATGACCACATCGTCACGAACAGCCAGTGCATCTTCCGGCATAATTTCCGGGTTCGGGTTGGCAAGGCCCATCACCAAGGGGCATTTTGCCATCTTGGCGACCATCTCCGGCTTCAGCACACCAGCTGCTGACAAGCCGATGAAGACGTCAGCGCCTTCGATGATATCATCCAGCGTGCGCTTGTCGGTTTTCTGCGCAAATACGGATTTCCATTCATCCATAAGGGCTTCGCGGCCTTCGTAGACAACACCCTCGATGTCAGAGACCCAGATGTTCTCGCGCTTTACACCGGAGGACACCAGCAAGTTAAGACAGGCCAGCGCTGCAGCGCCCGCGCCGGAAGCAACGACTTTAATCTCATCCAGCTTTTTGCCGGAGAGCTCCATGCCATTGCGCACCGCAGCTGACACGATGATCGCGGTACCGTGCTGATCATCATGGAAAACCGGGATATTCATTCTTTCGCGCAGGCGTTTCTCGATCTGGAAACACTCTGGCGCTTTGATGTCTTCCAGGTTGATACCGCCGAAAGTTGGCTCCAAAACGCCAACTGCATCAACGAACTTATCAACGTTGGTCTCGTCGACTTCGATGTCGAATACATCAATGCCAGCGAACTTCTTGAAGAGGACAGCCTTACCTTCCATCACCGGCTTGGATGCCAAAGGACCAATCGCGCCTAAACCCAGAACTGCGGTACCATTGGAGATGACACCAACAAGGTTTTGACGTGCGGTATAGTCAGCCGCTTTTGACTCATCCTTATGGATTGCCAAACACGGAGCAGCCACACCCGGAGAATAGGCAAGCGCCAAATCTCGCTGGTTTCCCAATGGCTTAGTTGCCTGAATTTCCAATTTACCCGCGCGCGGATACTCATGGTAAAAGAGCGCTTGTTCATCGAGTTCGCCGGAGGTAGGGCGTTTTTTGTCCGTCATCGTCTATTCTTGCCTGACCGAGTGAATGAGCGGCTCGCCACCGGGAATCACTATGACTTCCGGTTCAGATGTCGCAGTTTTGCAAAAACTAGACCATCGCCTAGGATTTTGCAGTATCTCAATACGTCTTAAAGCGTATAAATGCGCGAATTAGAATAAGCAAAACAATTGCATTCAAAATATGCCACAAGGAATGTGTTCCAACTGGCAAAATCGAGCAAATTGGCTCGTCCAAAATCCGGAAACTCATCGAAAGTGCGAAGACTACGCCTGCGGCTAACAGAGCGTTGGATGTTTGCCTTTTTTTGCTGCGGGTCAGGCCTGCAAAAAGCAGGATTGCGAGGAGTGCCGGGAAGTAGCCAGCAGTGGATCCGAGTATCCCCTCAAACAGCCTTGGGCCAAATGCCATTGCCCCAAAGAAGAGCAGCGTTGCGCCCAGTGATATCAAGAGGTTGGCATCCATGTATCGACGCGTGGCAAGGTAGAAGTAAACCAGCATGAAGATCGCAATCGGGATGACATCAGCCAGCATTGACCAGAGGGTTGCGAAGGTGTGGAACAGGAATGAGCCAATCCCAATTATGGTCAGCAGAGCAATGAGAACCAAAGCTGCGTTATCTTGTGCGTTGGTTTGCGTTGAATGCGTTTTTTTTGCGTTACTGCGTGCGTTCAACCAGAATTGAAGGGCAATCAGCGCGGCAATGATAAAAGCAGCGTTGCTCGCTGCATTGAGTGGCTCAGACCAGAATGCATCGGAGGTGCGCTCGCAGTATTGGTTCAGGTGTCGATTCCAATCCATGAGCCCTCCAAGCTGGTACCGCGTTATCTCGCCGTATTTTGAAAGATCACTGTACCGTTCAACCAATGGACCCGGCTAGCCCTCAAAACCTTCTGGAGCTGATCTTGCCGGTTCATTCCTGACGCGTTCGCCAGCGCTTGTTGCAGGTGGTCTTTGTAGATCAGCATGGGGAGCTGGTGGCATGATGCTTTTAGCAAGCGATGCGTGAGGGTGATAAGTTTCTGCTTGAGCTGTGCCACAGTGCCGAATTCTTCTGTGCGGCTGGGAAACACACCGACCAGATTCTGCTCAGTTCCGACCCGCTCCGCGCGCTCTATGAAGGATACGGCTTCTGCCTGCCAGCCCGCTTGCAGAATAGCGCCGGGCTGAATGAGCAAAACCCAGTTGGAACGGGTGCACCGTTTGAGCCCTTCGGCCAGAGCGAAACCAGATTTTGAGGTGGTGCTGACGAAATCCGCACCGCTGGCATCCGCGACAATCTCGGTCCCATCAGATGAGCCTTCGTCGGTGATAATGACTTCTTTCAGGATGCCTTCTGCGGAAGCCGGAACCAGAGCGGACAGGGTGAGCACCAGCCGGTGCTCGCTGTTATAGGTGGGAATAAGTGCGCTAATCATTCCAACAGCTTACAGTGATTTGCCTTATCTTTGGAAAGTAAAGGCTTGCAAATCCAGATATTTTGAGCAATGTTCCACTTATGTTCTCATAAGAAGATGAAAGTGCATGCCCCATGTCAACTGCACAAAATCACAGGGCCGAAACTGTGGCCGCTGATCCTTTGGGATCTTCGCTCCCGGTCAACATGACAGGTCGGGGCCGTGCGGCACATTCCAACAAAGCTGGCCGGTTTGAGGCGGAAAGCCGGGAACTGATGGATGATGGCTGGGGAACAATTGATGAACTTCCGCCGATCAAGACAGAAGTGCAGATTGAGACTGCGCGGCATGTGATCACCAAGAACAGCTCTCCTGACCTGCCTTTTGATCGCTCGATCAATCCGTATCGGGGCTGTGAGCATGGCTGCATCTACTGCTTTGCGCGGCCAACCCATGCGTATATGGGCTTGTCGCCAGGGCTGGATTTTGAAAGCCGCTTGTTTGCCAAGCCCAATGCAGCACAGGTGCTGGAGCGGGAGCTGGGTGCATCCTCTTATCAACCCAAACCCATTGCGATTGGCACCAACACTGATCCCTATCAGCCGATTGAACGCACGCACAAAATCATGCGCGATGTTCTGGAGGTTTTGAACAAGACGGGCCATCCGGTGACCATTGTCACCAAGTCAGCGCTGGTCATGCGGGACATCGATATTCTCAGCGAAATGGCAGAGCGTAATCTGGCAAAGGTGGCAATTTCTGTGACCACACTGGACCGGAAGATCGCGCGGAGCCTTGAACCGCGCGCGTCAACGCCGCCTCGCCGTTTGCAAGCGATCAAGGCACTGTCTGATGCGGGTATTCCAACCGCTGTGCTGGCAGCTCCGATCATTCCTGGACTGACGGATCATGAACTTGAGAGCATTCTTGAGGTTTGTAAGGAGCATGGTGCGACAGAGGCCAGTTACATTTTGCTGCGCCTTCCTCGAGAGGTTTCTGAACTCTTCAAGGAATGGCTTTTGCGGGAAGCTCCGGGCAGTTACCGGCGTGTGCTGAGCCTTTTGCGTTCCATGCGTGATGGAAAGGACTATGACGCTCAGTGGACGCAGCGCTTCAAGGGTAAAGGTCCTTACGCTGACCAGCTGGCAAAGCGCTTTCAGCTGGCGTGTAAGAGCAAGGGTTTATCCTCGCGCTCAATGAAGTTGTCCTGTGACCATTTCATCAAACCAACTTGCGGCGGTGTGCAGCTTTCATTGTTGTAGACGAGGCGTGTTTTGATGCTTGAAAGCTGCCGGGCTGCATGGCAATGAGGGGCATGTCGTATTTTGCAAACTCCCTCTTTGATATCGCCTTTCCTGATGCTCCTGACCTGCGCTTTGAGCGCTCTGTTGAGCAAGACCTGCAAGGGCGGTTTGCCGGTATTGATGAAGCCGGGCGCGGGCCATGGGCTGGCCCTGTGGTGGTTGCAGCAGCCAGCCTCGATTACGACAACCTGCCAGAGGGACTGAACGATTCCAAGAAGTTGACCGAGGCCAAGCGCGAGGAGCTCTTTGAGCAGATCCTTGAGATGGCTGATGTGAGTGTGTGCGTGCAAAGTGCGCAGACCGTTGACCGGATCAACATTCGCGAAGCAACCTTGCAGGGCATGCGCACCTGCGCCCGCTCGCTCAGCGTTCCGGTGAAACGGTTCTTCATTGATGGCAAGGATGTGCCCCATCACCTGCCGCAGGAAGGGCAAGCGCTGATCAAGGGTGATGGCCGCTGCCTCGCCATCTCAGCTGCTTCTATCGTTGCCAAGGTGACGAGAGACCGTCTGATGGTGAAGATGGACAGGTACCTCCCGGAGTACGGCTTTGCCAAACACAAAGGCTACGGCACCAAACAGCATCAGGAGGCGCTGGCAGCACACGGCGTAACCCCGCTCCACCGCTGTTCTTTCCGACCTATTCGGGAGATGATTGAGGGAAGCTAAAGCGTTTCGAGATTAATTTGAGATGCATCCTGCGGCTTTGAAGTAGTTCCAGCATTCTGTCGGATTGTAGAGGTCGCAGATTTCCCCGATG
>NZ_LCWX01000227.1:0-298 GCF_001431305.1 Pseudovibrio sp. POLY-S9 | reverse complement strand
TGTGTTTGCTCATCTATACTGCGGGCTGTTTTTCGGCAGTGATTTGGAAGATAAAGCGGAGTAAGAAGGTCCTCGCATTGGTGTTATGTGCTACAGGCCATTTCCTACGAATCCAACCACAACCAGTGCTGACAGCATATCATGTCAACGTCCTGGTGGCTGATAATGTCGTCAGCGAAGAATTTGTTAGTGGAAAACGTACACTTAAAGAACTGAATATCACACAGCACCTCATGGAGGTAGTGCTACCCAGCTAACTTGTAAAGTTTATGCCTCATGGCGGTTCGATGTGAGAAAA
>NZ_LCWX01000226.1:0-260 GCF_001431305.1 Pseudovibrio sp. POLY-S9 | reverse complement strand
CCTGGGCGTTCACCACAGGAGGTGGAGCAGAGGGTTTTATCAGTACGTGACACTTACCCGGCTTGGGGCGCTCGAAAGATCCGCGCTTATCTGCAGCATCAAGGCATTACAGTTCCAGCAAGCCCCACGGTGCATGCCATTCTACAGCGCCATGATCGCATAGAACCGAAATCAATCCCAGCGTCCTCGGATTGGCAGCGATTTGAAGCTCCTCTTCCTAATCAACTCTGGCAAATGGATTTTAAAGGTTGGATCAGGCT
>NZ_LCWX01000225.1:1147-1886 GCF_001431305.1 Pseudovibrio sp. POLY-S9 | reverse complement strand
CGTGCACGCTGGCCTTCATCTTCAACAAACCTCCATGCGTTTTGCATGGCTTCAATCAAAGACCCTTCCGTGTAGCGAGCTGGTGCCTTTGTCTTCTTGGCATCAATGCTGACAGCTGAGATCCCTACGCCTTCACCGTCTGCGACCCGAGGCAGTTCGGCCTCGCTCTCTGAGGGCGGTCTGTCCTCGATGAACTCACCGTAAACAGCACGCCAGCCTGGTTGAATTGTCGAGCGGCCCACAGTCTTGAAGACAACAGCCTGACCGTTCACCGACACACTGATAGCAATTTGCGTCTGGTGATATTCATAATCAGGGCCAAGCGCTGCAAGGAATGTCTTGGCTATGAAATCAAACAGTTTTCGCTCATCAGCGTTCAGCCCTGCAATGATCTTTGAAAACTGATCAATCACAGCTGGATTGGGAATGATGGCATGATGAGATTCACCAGCTAGTCCGGCATCTGAGAACACACCGCGTTTGCCTGTCCTGATTGTTGGGGCCTGCCAGTCCAGATCCTTCACATAGCCGCCGCCAACAAGAGCGGCAAACACAGCGCTTGCTCCTTCAACCATGTTCTCAGGAAGGTAGCGCACAGCAGCGCGTGGATAGGTTGTCAGCTTGTGGATCTCATAAAGCGTCTGCGCAACGTCTAATGTTTTCTTTGCCGTCCATCCCCATTTGGCAGCTTGTTTTTGCAAGCTTGGAAGATCAACGGGCTTGCCTGGAGCCTGACGCC
>NZ_LCWX01000225.1:0-1049 GCF_001431305.1 Pseudovibrio sp. POLY-S9 | reverse complement strand
GGTTTTCCTGTGTGACGCTGGCTGGGCCATGCCAGCCGGTTGCTGCGGTGGCGATTGCTTCAGCTGTAGCCTTTTCAAAATAGCGCTCGCTATCTGCCGGCCGGTGGTGAAGTTGGAACACGCCATGTTCACCTTGAACATCTGCAGTCAGTTCAAAGTAATCTCGTGGCTTGAAGTCGGAAAGCTCTTGCTCACGCCTGCAGACAATTCCAAGCGTTGGGGTGCGAACACGGCCAATGCCAATAACAGCACGCACGCCAGAAGGCACCAGTCTGGTCGTTGCGGTTCTGGTCAGACTGAGATTGAACACCTGATCGGCCTGAGCACGGGCGACCGCTGCATCATAAAGTGAACGATAACTGGCGTTGGGTTTGGTGCTGGCAAACGCATCGCGAAGCGTCTTTTCATCTTCTGCAGTAAACATAGCTCGCAGAACACGGCCCTTATAGCCGTAAAAATGCAAAAGGTTCTCACCAATCGCCTGACCCTCGCGGTCGCAGTCAGTCGCAATGATGACTTGATCGGCATTGCCTAAGGCCCGCTTGATTTTATCAAGGCGCTCACCCTTACCGCTGGTTCTGTCAGCAACCAGCCCATGCCGGCCACCTTGCGGGCGCAGCAAAGCTGAGGACCAGGCTTTCCAGTCCGGATTAGCCTCATCAGGAGATTGAAGCCGCAGCAAGTGTCCTTGTGCCGCCAGTACCTCTCCATATCGAGATCCAACGGCCTTCATGACATTGCGGGCTTGCGAGGGTTTTTCTGTAATGACGATTGATTTCATGGTGCCCCATGCAACTAAAATGGTTCATTTTGCGCGTGCTCGAAAAAGTGAGTTCTTGAATATCTTCAGAGCGGAGGAGGCAACCCCAATCCAAATTTCAATCATCCAGATTCTACTTGAACAGTTTGGAGCTGCAAGCACAATTCGACCAGGACGACCACAGGTTCAAGCTTTTGGCTCTGACTGAGAGGCTGACACATGAGCCCGCCAGATGTGCGGACGGTTTCAGGTCTTCTTTAATCTGCCATCACAATCAATTCTTGAACAA
>NZ_LCWX01000224.1:744-8085 GCF_001431305.1 Pseudovibrio sp. POLY-S9 | reverse complement strand
ATTTGGCTCATAAAAACCGCGACATTCCAGTTATTGATAGCTCACTATATCCCTTATGAAACAAGGGTTAAAGACCCTACATAATGGAAGGAGAGCCTTTGAGTGCTCTCCTTCGGTATGACACCGCCAGATTCATACCGGTCGAGGTATTACCTCAGAAATTCGACATCCTCTAGCTGATCCTTCAGGTCTTTGCGGTGCTCCCATGAGGCCATGGTATCGACCTCGGGGTCATGTTTCTGGTGGTTGTCCGTGCGCACGTGCTGCCTTTCAAGGAATGGTTGATTCTGCAAGGCACTACCAATACTGCCTCCGAATTTCTGGAAAACAACCATCGTGGTTAGCGCGCCATATTGCAGGACCGACCAATCGGTAAAGTAGGAACGGTTGAAACACTTTGGCGCGTTCTTGGTATGCAGCGGCAGCGACAGGTCACCAAATTGCGCATGGCGCCGCACCAGCGCGCGCAGGAACTCGTGCTTTGCCTTGGAATAGACCCGCAATGCGTGGCGTTGGAAATTGATACGGTGAATTCTGCGGGCGCTGCCATCTTCGTTCCAGCCGGGCAACGTGTTCCACATCTTTCCGCTTGCATCAGGATTGCGATAGACCGCGCTGGTCAATGTCATGATCGAGTAGTCCGCCGCGAGCACCAGGTTCTTGTAAATCTGATCTGTGTTTTCGCGCAACTTCGACCGTTCGGTTGCCGTGGTCTTGCGGTTGGCGATCCACAGCTCATCGTAGGCGCACATATAACCGTAAACGATGGTTGCCTCGATCTTGCGGGGGTTGACCTCGGTCAGGCCCAGCGTGGGCACGCGCGGGGCGATATCTATAACATCCACCCCTGTTGCACGACCAACGCCAATAGGGTCGTTCAGATGGGATTGCCCGGCATTCAGGCGGCGGCCGAATGCCACATCCGTCCGGGTGATTTCAGCGAATGTCAGCGCAACGGCGCGCCCAGCGACATCGGTCCATTTCGGCATGGGTTTGCCAGAGGTGGGCGTTGACAGGTCGTCGTCGAACGGTGTCGGAGCGGGTTCGATCGGTGCGCAGTAGATCGCCACGATCTGATCGGCGCCCGCATCGACCATGGATTGCAAAGGCAGGTTTTCACGGATTCCGCCATCGTTGAACCATAGCGACCGCGTGCCCCCAAACTTGTCATGGCTAAAGGTGATCAGGCGTGGCTCGAAAACGCCGGGAAATGACCCGGATGTCAGCGCGGCCTTGATCATCAGATCGGGAAAGCTGTCGTTGACGTTATCAGACACATCAATGGACACGATTTTACAGTCCAGAAATTCGCGCGGGTGGTACATGTCGTGCACCCCGTCGCGGTCCGGATAAAGCAGGCGGCCCTGTTCGGTGATGTAGGCGGTCACGCCGGTTTCAAGACAATTGACGGAAATCCGCCACTTGATGCCCGCACGGCGCGTATCGTGGTCGCCCGCCAAAGCCTTCAATCGCGTTTCAACAGGATCGAGCACGGCGATGCTGCCCGTTAGGTTCATCAGCTTCTCTAGAACTTCGAGATCTTGCTCAAGCTCTTGTCTGACACCTGCCCCAGCACCCAAGACCCCACCCGCGATGGCGCCAATGATCAGCCCGCCAATAATGCCGATAGGCCCAAGGCTGGTGACCACCGCAAGAATTGCCAGGCCGCTTGCCGCCCCAAAGCCGCCCCAAAGCGCTGGCAACATGGAACCAGTCGTTACCAGTTCGTCCATGACCATCTTCTTTGGGTCGAGCGTGCCGACCTCTCCGGTCAACGCGGCATTAATGACGCGGCCTGCAATATGGGATTCACGGCTGGCTTTTCGTACCTCTGGCCGCAGTTTCAGCATGTCATTCACGTTCTGCAGATCCGTGTATTCGCGAACCGCATCGTCGACACCGGGCATGCCACGGTCCAGCATCAGGATTCGCGAGGTGATGGACCCGGTAGATGCGCTGCCAATCACCTTGAGGTGCTTGGATTTTTCCAGATCCAGTTCCGCGAGGAACCGCATGGCACCGACGCCAAATGCACCTTTCAGCCCGCCGCCTTGCAGGCCGATGCCGAACGTCCTGCGTGGATCTGGCCGCCAATGAAACGCAAGCCTGCTGATCGGGGCCGGCCGGGGTGGTTCCAAAAGCGACCCACGCAGTGGAGCTTGGCCGTTGCTGACAATCTGACAGCCCTTTCTAATAATGCCCTTGTCGATGGCCCGAATTGTAATTTCAATGGTGTCGCCTTCTTGCGCTCGGTCTACTTCCTGGCGGTCCTTGGCCAACCGGGTGATCATTGATTGAAAGATCAGGTCGGGTTTGGCGTCTGCCGCGGCCTCAAACGGTAGGGCATCGTAGAAATCGACCCTGTCAGTGACCGCGGCTTCGCCGCTGATCACCTTGCCGAGGAAGACGATACCGATCCCATTGACGGACGCCGCGAAACCATCCTCAATCACGATAATAAACTGTTTCATATGAACCTATTAAAGTAATGGTGAGCTGACTATAGCAATGCCTTAGATGTCGTAAATGTTCTTTGCGTTACCTTTAATCGTGCAATTAGGGTCTTGTATGGATACCCTCGGGTTGGGAATAACAGAGCAGTTACGCTACGGCAGCGTAACGTGAACCTCATTGAACCCGCCAGAGCGGGCAGACCAAACGGGTACCCCGCAAACGGTTGGGTTGGCCACTTGCGCCGCGCCACAACACTAAACTTACCGTAGATGCGAGCAGATACTGCGTCAACGAAGTTCAACAACTCAATATGGCTTTGTCGCAAACTTGTAGTTTTCTTACAATTCACCTTGGGTGCAGGCGCAACTATCCTGCGAGCGCCACGAACTGACGGTAGGCTGGAACCACCTGCTGATCCAGTTGGCCTTTCCTGATCAGATGAGCGGTCTCGATACCAGCAACTGTCGCTTGAGTTGAATGAAAGGCCTTAGTGGTTTGGTCAGCCTCTTGATGAAGCGGTGATCTTGCTCAATGATATTATCAGGTATTTAACCTGCAAGGGGCGTTGTTGCATAAAGGCGCCTTCGCCCTTTATGGCCCAACTGGCCCGAAACTACGAAAGTGGCCAAAATCAAAATATTTGTGAATGAGGTGCCTTGCGCTGGAATCATAAACCCGTAGCTATTTGCTTTCATGCAATAATTTGAGGTTGGGTTGATGGATCATATAGCTGCGCGCGACTGGAGCCTGTCCTTCCAGGACCTAGAGTTTCTGTCATCATTGTCTCTGTCGGTTTGTCTTGAAGCAGCCTTCCAGATTTGCAGCGTTCGAAACGCAGGCAGATTTATCGAGGATTGGACTGGTCTCGATGAAGAGACGGTTGAATATGTTGCTTCCCAACTCGATATGCAGCCTGTTCATCCCCACCGGTCATATTCAGATCGGACTGCCCGCCGCTATCGATTGGAGATAGCAAGGTATCTTGGTCTAACCCGAACTCAGGCAGGTCATCGCGCTGAACTTGAAGTTTGGTTGCGTGATGTACTTTGCCCGAATGGTGGGACTATGGGCGATATGCTTGAGCAAAGTTTCTATTGGTTTCAGGAACGGCGTTTACTTCCTCCCGCCGAGGGGATTTTAACTCGCTTTATTCGCACTGCGCGAAAGACGTTTACTGATGATATCCTCAAGAACATCACAAATTCATTGACTGACGAGACAGTGGCGGCATTAGAGACCTGCCTTGCCAATCCACGTGGTGATCATGGATTTCAGCGTTTGAAAGATGATGTTGGAGCAGCAACATTGGACAACGTATTAGATGGGGCAAATCGGCTCGCTTTTATTCAGAAACTTACTTTGCCGTTAGTCTCGATTTCAAGCATTGATCTATCATGGATCAAAGTGCTGACCCGCCGTGTCGAGGGTGAAACCGCCTCTGAGATGCGACGGCATAGCCGGGATAAGCGACTGGGTTTGTTGGCCATCTATCTAATTTCACGTAGATGGCCTAATGAATACATAGCTCCGATAGTGGCCAAAATATAGAACGCACCATGAACATTGGCCGGAGTATAACAGTGGTCATGCTTTTTCATGCCTGATTGCCTTGCAGCTTGCACAGATCAATCAGGTTTACTTCCTTAAATCTGCAACCCCGAGTTCTTCCCACATCCAAAGGAAGTCATAGGGTTCTCCGAGATCCTTGTTGGATCCACTAGTCGTTTGCCTCTCAAGATACTTGATCCAGGCAGCAACTTTGTCTTTGCCTTTCTTGGTTCTGGCGGCTTGTCTGGGTGTTTTATCGTCAAGCATGGGGATCGGCTGATCGAGAGTTTCTCGGTAGTGCTGATCCATAAAGGCTTTATGGATTTCAGCCTCTTCCTGTGGGCTGAGATTCAACGGATCATGTGCACCGGTATCGCACTGGTGGTCGGCCAGAGCCTGCTCCACCGTCATGCGCTCAGTGAGCGGTTCGCGAACCATGTCGCCCAACAGTTCCTGCAATCTGGCTTTCAGGCGGCTGGCCCGCTCAACTGAGTTGACTTGTGCCTCCAGTTTTCTCCCTTTGAACTCGAGGCTTCCTAAGACAGTTCTGCCATCCGTGAGCTGGGACTGGAGTTGTTTTCCGTTGGTGGGATTGCGGCGCTTTTTCCCCGCTGGTTTGACCGTTTCAAACCAATTCCAAAACTTTTGTGTCGCCGGTTCCATATCGCCGGCTTCCGCCAAGATGGCCTGTATCTGTGTCTGCGTGACCCCTTTTGTGATTGGATAATGCAGAACGCAGAACTCGATTTCCTCGTCATCACTGTTATAGAGCTGCGGTATGTCACCGGCAGCACTCCCGGAAAGTACGTCAAGCAGGAAGATCTCTGAGATAACTGGTGCCATCATACTGAGAGCGACCTTGTGGGCAGTATCCTGGATTTTTTGATCATCAGCTGGCTCACCAGTGTGGTCAAACATCTCCTCAACGCCCATTTCCGCGTTTTCTGCCAGCTCATGGAACGCTTCAACCAGGTTAGCGGATATTTCAGGCCCAAAAGGCAGCAAGCAACCGGCAATGATACTTTGGTCTCGAACTGTGACAAGCCGTGTGGCGATATGTTGCCAAGGGGCGAGAGTCTGTGTTGCCGTCTTTTCCTCAACCCGGATTGGCTCACCGCCTCTCAGCAAATCACGGGCCAGGAAGGATTCTCCCGGTAGAATATCGCTGACCTCATAAAGGCTCATGGCAGAAGTGCGCATACTTTGCATAAAAGCTTTGGTCATTGGGGTTTCCCGCCAGCCCCGGCGCTTAAGGTAGGTCTCAATAACATTCCCGTCCTCGGTATCTCGGCTGAGAAAGTCCTCAAAGGCAGCTGCCCAGAGACTATTAAACCAGTGGGGTCCGATTTGATCTGCCAGCTCGTCAAATTCATCAATATTGTAAAGGTCGCAATAGGCGTGGAAGTGTTCATGTAAGACTTCCTGCAAATGTTCTGGCCACGGACCTTTAGCCATCCATTTGACCAGACTTTCAAAAACGGTTTTGGGAATATTCATAATTCTGTCTCGCTTGTTACCAGAGCCCATCAAACCGGCTCGCAGCTGTGCGGGTGTAATGGGCTGTGTGCCGCGGGTCACGATGGCCCAGATAATCCTGGATCAAGCGTAAATCATAACCCCGATTGGCCAGCGCAAACCCGCAGGAATGGCGCAGCATATGCGGGTGGACATGACCAAGCCCCGCCGCTTGTGCGGTTGTCGTCACAATGTAATTCACGGCTTGCCGGGTCAAGGACGTCTTGCGCTCGGATATGAACAGCCAGGGAAGATGATCTTCTCGCCACGACAGCCAGCGACGGATGGCCCGCAATTCGTCACCGGCAATGGGTTGTTCCACACTCAGTCCGTTCTTGAGCCGCGGCACCCAAAGACGGGCTTGCGCCAGGTCGACATTTTCATTGCGCAGAGATATCAGTTCGGACACGCGCAGGCCGTGGCGATATATCATGAGCAATAGGGCATGGTTGCGGATGCCATGACGTCCGGATTTGGCAGCCCGCAACAGCCGGTCGATTTCAGCTTCGCTGAGATAATCTTTACCCCGCTCACCGGCATCGACCGTTGTAGCCGCATTACTCTTTACATTTCGCCGTTTGGACATAGCGCATCACTCTTCGCTATCACATTGGTTTGCCTCACCTGATTTTCCCATACTCTTTACAAAATACGTCTTTTGTAAAGAGTTCTATGCCGCTTGCCGACCTTCAAAATCAATTCGCTGTTCCATATCAACCTCAAATCGACCATAGGGGTTGATGTGACTATAAATCAGCGGCGTCAGGCCTCGGTAGTCTTCAGCAGCTAGACGGTCTGCCCAAACAGGGTCAGAGAGCACTGACTGCACCATACAGGTATTGACGTAAACCAGTGAGGCTTGCAGTAAATGCAAAGACAAGGCCGAGACCTCCTGATCCTCAACTCGGTTGCTGGCTATCTCCCCGCCCTTACCGAAGAACACAAAGCCATTTGCGCTGTTCCAGTTCTCAACCACATTGAGCCCTTCGTTGATTTCCCGGCGATAATTTTCTGAGCGTAAGTAACGGCACAAGAAGATTGTCTTGATAGCTCGGCCAAGTTCAGTCAGCGCCTTATAAGTGGGGTGCATGACTTCGGAGCGTGCAAAGCGGCGTAAAATGGCTTCCGGATCTGCGGTTCTGTGCTGCATGGCAGCAGCATACTTAACCATCTCGTCGTATTGGCGGGCAATCTCCTCCCAATTGATAGCGCTGGAGAGGATTGGCAGTAGATTGCCAAGTTCACCGCGCATTGCATTTGAGGGCAGTGCAAGTTTCTGCCGGCTGATTGCCTTCAGGCGCGGGGCGAGCTCGAACCCCAGCAGATGGCAGAATGCAAAGCCGACAACGCTTTGCCCATGGCTGTCAACATATTGGCGCTGGATCTCCATGTCAGTGCAATGACGCAACACGCCTTCGATCATAGCAGCAACTTCAGAAGAGGAACAGCGCTTCAATTGAGAGTAGACACAGGTGGCCTGCCGTTCCACATGCCAGTAGATCATCACGCCGCGGCCACCGTACCGGGCATGCCATTCTGTCATAAGATTGCGATCCCACGCTCCAAACTTGGTGGAATCAGCAGCGCAAGCAGTGCCGGCTTCGCCCCAGATGGCCGGATTGCGGATTACCAAAGTGGCGTCTGCCACACGGGCACAGGCCGCCCTTAAAGCAGCAGGGTGAATATAATTGCGGCGTACACGCAGCAATTCCTCATAGCTGACATCCGCAATACCTCCTGCAATCCGCTTCAGACCAGCGTTAGTGCCAAGACCGTAAAGACAAAGCAACAGGCGCCGATCACGGACATTGGGGGCCAGCACCT
>NZ_LCWX01000224.1:0-645 GCF_001431305.1 Pseudovibrio sp. POLY-S9 | reverse complement strand
CGCGCGGGTGGCAGCGGTTTCGAAGCTATCCAGATAACCTGTTCCAAGGGCAGCTTCCTTCAGAGCATCCAATAAACCTGTCATTGGCCAGCGTCGTCCAACCTCCGACTTCAATGAGGATAGCCCTTTGGGCTCTGGGGCTGGCTCAAACGGGCTGACAGAGATACGGTTCTTGCCACTCCATCGCAGCCTGACCTTGTCATTATAAGGCAGTGATGCGTTAAGCTGGCGTAGCTCGTCTTCCAAGGATGTTTTGACCTCGGAAACAAATGCTTCTGCATCTCGCGTGAGCTTCAGCCCGGCATAGTAAGTCTCGCGCCGCTCAGCAAAGTCTTTTGGCAGGTCTTCATCCGGATTGCGGTAGCGATCGGCCCCAACCACCCAGATTTCCTTGGCGCGGATACGCTCGCGTAGCTGGGTCAGGAGACATAGCTCAAAGGAAATGACATTCACCCGGCCTTTGTCATCAAGCACGCTATCGCGCCACTTCGCGGGAATAGCCCCAGCAGGCACGTCCCCTTCAGCGACAAACCGCTTACCTGACTTCGGGGTCGATTAGGGCTCAGTGATAAATCGTACGCTAAGCAATTTCCGCTTTCCTCTTGCGCCAGATGTACTGTCCGATGAGCAGGATGTGTTCCCATC
>NZ_LCWX01000223.1:0-203 GCF_001431305.1 Pseudovibrio sp. POLY-S9 | reverse complement strand
ATGAAGTGAACGCCCCAAAGAAAGCGGTTCGCGATCTTGTCCAGCCTGTTCAGCAAGCAAGGTTCTCGGGTTTCGGAGGTGTCAAACACTTCACTGAGTACGCGGCGGACTTCTTCAAGGTTATCGTTGCAGCCTTTGGCGTATTCGTGGCTGGTGGTTGGCGGCATAAACGCGATGCCCATGTCGACGCTCTCCAGAGAACC
>NZ_LCWX01000222.1:0-772 GCF_001431305.1 Pseudovibrio sp. POLY-S9 | reverse complement strand
TGTTCAATACTCAAACGATATTCCAGCGGTTGTTTCTGGATCTGCAAGGCTATGAAAAATACGTCTGATTAGTTTTCTACAAAATGGCAGGAGAGCCAAGACTTTGCTAGATAAAGCAATCAATCAAGCACAGGCTGAGACCTTGGAACTTGGAGAGCTTTTTTCAACCTTTAAGAAGTACTGCGAAAGAAACCATTCATTTGGCAAAGCCAATGGAATAGGCAAAGCGTTCTTAGTCTACAGTGAGGTTTACCTTCCCCGCCAATGTCACGAGAAAAACTATAATCTCGCAGCCCTGAAGGAAAAACAAACCGCCTTCATAGAGGAAATAAAGAATATTTTGAAAGATCATACCCGCATGAACGCTTCATATTTCCGAGTAAGAAATGACAGTGGAGTTAAGCAATATCTATCAGATAGAATAGAGCGACTTGATGATAAATTCGAAGAACTGAAGTCGGCTGTTGCGCGCAAAAAAGCGAAACGATCCTAATCTTTTGTCTCGTCGGCTGAACTGGGCCATGTAAGGTCTTACGGCATCATAAAGATGAAAATCTGTGGTGCCGTAATCTTTTGTTTTGCGGCTGTGGGAGAGTAATAAAGATTCATACCGAAAGCCCCCCTTTGCGGACCTTCATCGGCGCAAAGCATTCCTAGTAGCGGCACGACGTAGCTGACCAATACCTGACATTGGCGTTAAACTACACAGCCGTCGCTTTGGAGCGACTTCAACTTCAGATAGCGTTATCGAAGAATTTTAAAACCTGAAGAG
>NZ_LCWX01000221.1:27819-28846 GCF_001431305.1 Pseudovibrio sp. POLY-S9 | reverse complement strand
AGCCCATCATGTAGGCTTGCAACTGGGAGAGCACTCTCGGCCACCGGCAACGCAACCGCGGGCAACCGCGGTAAATCAGCCGCTTCCAGCAAGGTCGGGTCCAGCGCTAATCCTTCAAGAAGCGCAACATAGGATGCAAACATCTCATCCAGAATGCGCGCGTCAAATAACTCCTCAACCGCATCCCAGTTTAGATAAAGACACCCGTCTTGCTCCATAACCTGATGATCAAGCCAAACCTGCGGGGTCTGACTGATAGTGTAGACAGTCTCAATACCCAATGCAGATATCGCCGCATTCGTGTCTTGTTTCGGCTGGTCAAGCAAACTGGTGAATACAACAGGCAAAGGGGCTCTGAGCCGTCCTGCACGGATGAGTTTCTCCGTGACGCGCACACCAGACAGGGCTGCGTGGTCAAGGGCCTCCCAGAGCCTGTCTTGAATTTGTAAAGCCGCCGATCTGACACTGGTAACTGTCTTCAAATCTACCGGAAGCAAAAGGATGTCGGTGAAGTCACCGATCAGTGTATCTGCCCCTTTGACTCGCGGCCGATTGAACACAGTGAGATTTAGTGCAAACTCAGGCGTGCGGCTCCACCTTCCCAGAACATGCGAGAAGGCCGACAGCAGGAGACTGGTTGCACTTACACCTATACGTTGAGCAGAGCTGCGAAGGGCAGCCCAGTTTTTTCCATTGAGGCAGTGACTTCGACGACGAAACGTGGTGCTTTGAAGAGCCAATTGGTCATCGCGTGTAGGCAACTCTGGACCTGCCGGGAAGGTCGCAATAGAGGCATCCCACCAACACTCCGCAGCAGCTAGATCTTGCTTCTTGACCGCGTGTTGTGAAGCCAGCACATGATCTTTAAAAGAAAATGGTAGTGGCGTCAGCTTCACATCTTGCTCTTCGTAAAGCAGTATCAACTCCTCAGCGATAATGCTCAAACTCGCAGCATCAGCGATCAAAAGATCTATCCCGAAATGCAATCGCACCATGCCATCAGGCAACACCGTCGCTTCCAGTGAGA
>NZ_LCWX01000221.1:0-27697 GCF_001431305.1 Pseudovibrio sp. POLY-S9 | reverse complement strand
CGCACCCCCGCCGCAAACGGGCACGCTTGTGCTGCAGCTTTTCTTCTCGCACCTCGACTAGTGTGGTGCTCAGATCTTCAACTGGAATAGGGTAATGCGAAACATCCGACAAAATCCGTTGTTGACCATCTTGGGTGACGATTGCCCGCAACATATCCTGACGCTTGATCAACCTGTTCCAAGCATTTTCTAACTGTTTGAGATCCACCGACCGGCTCTCAAACTCCTGATAAACAAACGAGGAAACTTTAGCTCCATTGGCACCAAGCTGACGCCCAGACCAGTATGCACGCTGAACATCGGTGAGCGGAAAATCGATATCCGGCTGACTTATATGACGTAAAGAACCATAATCCGTATGCTCTATTTGGATCTGGGCCAAGTCACCAGCTGCTTGGCCTTCATCGATATGTGATGCCAAAGACGCAATAGTTGGGTTCCTGAGTAGATCCTTGAGAAGAACTTTCACTCCCAATGCTGCGCGCACTTGGACAAGATACTCGACTGCCAAAAGAGAGTGCCCACCAATGGCAAAAAAATCCGCATGCCGATCAAGGGTCTTTAATGAAAGCAAGTGCTGCAAAATCGCAGCAAGGGACAGTTCAGTTCCAGTTTCTGGTGCTTGCGTTGTGGTCGCAACATTTGCTGAAGCAAGTTCTTGTCCATCCAGCGCGGCTCGGTCGATTTTGCCAGCTGAGTTCTTAGGGAATGCTTCGACAAATCTCCAACGCGCCGGGCGCATGTAATCGGGCAGATGCTCAGTTGTATATTGGACCAGACGAGGATGAAGATCGGCTGTGTCCGTGCCGATTACGGGTTCGATAAAGGCAGTCAATCGGACATTGCCACTGTCTACCTCTTGCGGCCTTATAACAGCAAACGACACTTCAGGATGCGCGATCAGGCTGGTTTCAATATCCCCTAGCTCAACCCGATGCCCGCGGATCTTAAGTTGATTGTCCTGGCGTCCCTTAAATACAATGTGGCCATCCCATGTCAGGCACACCCGATCACCGGTTTTATACCACCTAGCGGCTGGTTCACCGCAACTCACAAACTGTTTGTCTGTCAGGTCTGGGCGATCTTTATAGCCTGCCGCAAGCCCGGCTCCTCCAATCCAAAGCTCTCCAGTCACTCCAATAGGTACTTGTCGTCCCAGATCATCGATGATGCGAATACTCGTATTATCGATGGGCGCACCAATTGAGATACTCGTGTCAGACGGTTCTACTTTGCAGCACAACGACCAAATTGTTGTTTCAGTCGGGCCATACATGTTCCAGCATTCGGCACCTGTGCTCGTCAGCGCCTGCGCCAAAGACAATGGCAATGGTTCTCCACCGACCAAGATACGCAGTGTACTGTCAGCACGCCATCCGCTTGTTACCAACATCTGCCAAAGAGACGGCGTTGCTTGCATCACCGTAGGGCGGCATTGCTCAATAAATGCCCGTAACTCAAAAACATCACTAACAATATCCTGAGGAGCCATTTCAACGCATGCACCAACACATAACGGCAATAGGAACTCCAAAAGGGAAATATCAAAACTTGGGGTCGTGACGGACAAAAGGCGGTCCTTTGACGTCAAGCCCGGTTGATGAGCCATTGAGGACAGGAAGTTAGCAAGGTTGCCATGGCGTATGCAGACGCCTTTAGGCGTTCCAGTGCTGCCAGACGTAAAGATTACGTAAGCGGTATCTGAGGCGCTCGGCAGTTCATCCACTTCAGCTGTTTCAACCGTGCTCAAGGTCAACTCGTGTGGATCAGCGACATTGAACGATGCATGCGCTTTGCGACTGACAATCAGCGATGGCTTAGCAAGGTTCAAAACAATGTCTGTGCGCTCCGGCAAGTTATACGGGTCAAGGGGTAAGTAGACCGCACCCAACCGCCAGATGCCAAGCATTGCTGCGATCAATAATGGTTCGCGGTCCAGTTCCACAGCAACAAGATCGCCAGTGCCGATACCGCGCTTCCGCAGATTTTCTGCAAACCGCCGACTTGCCTCATCAAGGTCGCAGTAACTCCAGGTCTCATGTGGAGATGCAATCGCCACGTCCATTGAAAATTGACGAACAGAGTCCTCAAATCGTGCAAGAACCAAATCAGCATCACTGCGGGGTGCGGTGGTCTTGTTCAATCTTGTAAGGAGAGCTTGGGTCTTGTCTTCGATAGGGGTTGAGACAGCTTCTAAAGTTACATCCGACTCATGCGCAATCTGCTTGAGCATTTCCAGGAAGGTGTCGAAGTAAAGTTCGATTAGATACGTAGAATATCGTGTTACATCAAACTCAGCCGTTACCTCATACCCTCCCTCCGATGGTATTAACTCGAGGGTCAGGTCGAACTTGCAACTACCATTGTGAAGGTCAATCATCTCCCAATCTTGGTCGGCAATCCGAAACTTACTCTGCTTTGCCGTCGCATGAGAAATCAAGAAAGTCTGAAACGGCACATTGCCGTCAAGTTGTCCGTCAACAACTAGCTTCTCCCGAAGAATCTCCATCGGAAGCGACTTGAACGTGTCAGAGTTATGGATGCTCTTTGCCGCTTGACCAAGAGCATCTGCAAAAGTCTCAGCTTCTGCCAAATCCACATCCAAAAGCGTGGTGGTTGCAAAAAAACCTACTGTTTCCTCAACTTCTGGACGCAAGCGACCAGTGGCTGGCGACCCCACGATAATCCTGTCCTGCCCGGTGAAGGCACGCAGTGTGAGAGCGTGTGCTGCAAGAAAAACGGCGTGCATGCCCGTCTTCGCACTTCGGCTTGTTGCCTCAATCTTTTGCGTCAGACTTGGATCGATTAGACGCCGAAGACGTCGCCCTTTCTGCGTGGTTATTGATCCCGTAGGTGCGGGTTGATCTGGTGGCAACATGGATTGCACAGGTGCGCTATGGAAAGCCTCTGCACAGTTAGTGGCAAAGGTCGAGGCGCGCATTCCATCAGACCAGCTACGCTGCCAGTTCGCGAAATCAACAAGGCTAGCCCGCTCCGCCTTTATAGGCTCCAGAGCTTGCCCGCGGACCAGCGCATCATATGACGTCATCGCTTGTCGAAACAGGATTGCCAATGATAGGCCATCAGCGATCACATGATGGATCCTTAGTAAAAGCAGCTGATCTGGTCCATCATTCGTTAGCAAGTCAATCCTGAACAGCGGAGCTTCGGCCAACGGAATTGGCTTGCTTGCAATACCAACTGCCGCATTTTCCAACAAATTGAACTGGTCACCAGACAAGTTATGAACTGTGAGCGGCACACCAATGTGGGGGCGAATACGCTGCGTCAGTGTTTCTTTTTCAAGATCAATTTGTATACGTAGACTCGAATGACACTGAATCAGATTTTCAAAAACCTGGATAAGCACGTCGACATCCAACATGCCCGAAATTCGGAAGCCCTGGTAGAGAACATAGTCACAAGCATCTGGGTCAAGCTGATCAAGTATCGCAAGGCGCTCTTGCTCAAATGACAGCTGCACTTCTTCGTCTTGATGTAGACGGGCGACTGGAAGCGATGCAAGAGAGCCACCTTCTTCCAGCAACTTCAAAAAGAAAGCCTTGCGCTTATCCTTAGGCAACGCGACCAAGCGATCCGCGACAGACAGAGGAGGAGATGTCGTCATTTTGCGACCTCCTCTGGCTGCTGTGCGTGTTCCAGCAGCTCAGAACTAACTTCAAAGTCTGTAAGCAGGCTCTCAACAAGAGAAGTACTCCCTGCCTTGCCGCGTTTCTCAAGTTCAGCAGTCAGATCTGCAATATTTGGCGCTGTGAAGAATGTCTGGGTATCAAGCGAGATGCCATGCAACTCTGCAAGGCGTGCTATCATCATCGACGCCATCAGAGAATGGCCGCCAAGTTCAAAGAAATCATCGGTGCGACCAATCCCGGAGATCCCTAGAAGATCCTCAAAAATTTCACTGATTTTCGCTTCTAGTTCGGACGCCACAGGCTCAAAAGTTGTTGAGAGTGACTTAGGTCTTGGGCTCTTTGCAGCAGACATTGACAATGTGGTAGAGGCAGCAGCCTGATCTGTATCCCAATCAGTGGACTCGCCATCGTGCCCACATTGCTCTTCTTCACTTGCGATCCAATATCGATGCTTGTCAAAACTGTAACCAGGTAGTGAGACACGCCCACATTTCTGATTTTTGAAAACAACCTCCCAACTCAGATCATACCCCATGGTCCACAATTGGATCATTGCCGTCATATTGTGATCCAAAGCAGACTGTAGTTCTGTGATTTGCGGAAGCGATGTAATGGGAGCGATTGTCGTACCCGCACAAAGCACTCCCATCGAAGACAATGCGTTCCCCGGTCCTACCTCCAGCATGTTACAGTTCAGACCTTCCAAAGCTGCCATCAACGCTTTTTGGAACAAAACAGGCTTAAGCACCTGCGCACTCCAGTAGGTGGGATCTGTTAGCTCTTCGGACCGAGCCAGCCGACCAAGCGCCGTTGAATAAATCGGATAAACTGGCGGATGGAGCGTCTGCCCCTCCATTGCGTCTCGTAACTGTGTTGCAGCACCTATCATTGATGCTGAGTGGAAGGCATGAGAGGTTTTGAGCCTGCTATGACGGATACCTAGTTGATCCAGTTTTTGCTCAAAATCGGTAATCACTTCAGAAGGACCAGCAACAACACAAAGCCCAGGAGCGTTTTCGGCTGCAAGCTCAACGTTCTCAATAAGCTTATCCTGGATCTGGCTGGCATCCGCCCGGATGGAAAGCATCGCACCCGATGGTGCAGTTGCCATCGCGTTCGCACGAACAATAACCAGACGTGCAGCAGTCTCCAAAGACATAACATTTGCCACGACCGCCGCTACCCACTCACCCAATGAATGGCCAATCAATGCACCGGGTGTTATGCCACGCGCTAACCATGCCATCGCAAGTGCATACTCCACAGCGAACAGCGCGGGTTGGGTCAGGTGAGTTTGCGCAAGCTGATCTCCACTAAATCTCACATCTTCATCACCATAAAGCCCATTCCTCAAATCCGGCCCCTCGGCGGCGGCTATGGCTTCAGCTGCACTGTTAAATGCATCGCGGTAGTCAGCATCATGCTTATAAAGATCTGCACCCATTGCCGGATACTGACTCCCCTGCCCCGTGAACAAAAAGGCTAAGGGGCTGACCAGTCCCGGTTGACCAAGGTAAATCTCGTTTCTGTCTCCAGTCAGGAACTTGTTGCCAGCCTCCTGGATAGAGCGGGCTACGACTGCTGCACGCCAGGGCATCGCTTTACGGCCAACAGCCAGAGTAAAAGCTGCATCTTGAGGCAGAAGTTGAGCAGAATCTCGTATTGAAAGAGCTTTGCCTTGAAGGTCGATCTGCCTGGCCAACGCAGTTTCACTGCGCGCTGACAAGATATAGGGAAGCGCTAGCTGCCTGGCTTCGCACTTAGACCGCTCTGGCGCTTGTTCCAACACAACATGGGCATTTGTGCCCCCCATACCCAACGAAGTCACGCCAGCCCGACGCACACCACTATCCGGTACCCAAGGGGTAAGTTCCTGTACAACTTTAAAAGGAGAGCTTTCGAAGTTACATGCAGGGTTTGGCGTCGCATAGTTCACTGAAGCAGGAATTTCTCCATGCTTTATACTCAATGAGGCTTTGATCAACCCTGTCACGCCAGCAGCAGTATCCAGATGGCCAATGTTGGACTTCACAGAGCCTAGCCAACAAAACGATGTCTTATCGGTTGTCTTGCGAAAGGCGTTTGTTAGAGCGGAGACCTCAATGGGGTCTCCCATGCGTGTACCCGTTCCGTGGGCTTCGACATAAGACAGCTCATCCGCTGTCCAACCTGCCATTGCATGCGCACGCGCAATAACTCGAGCCTGTGCGTCGACACTCGGTGCAGTATAGCTGACTTTCTGGGAACCATCATTGTTGACGGCGAAGCCACGAATTACTGATATAATGGAGTCATTGTCACGGATTGCGTCATCTAGTCGTTTCAACACAACAAGACCAAGACCCGTACCAGGTACGAAACCAGAGCTGGCCGCATCAAACGCTCGACAATGACCATCGTGAGATGTGATGCCGCCTTCTTGTGCCAGATATCCGCTGTGAATTGGTGGTCCGAGCGTCACACCACCGGCAAGTGCCAAATCACATTGCCATGTAAGCAGACTTTGGGCAGCACTGCACACTGCCACGAGCGAAGTCGACGAAGACGTTTGAATGGTGATGGCCGGCCCAGTCAGATTTAGATGATAGGCGATCTGGGTGGTCATACTATCTTTATCATTGCCGATTGCGGCCTGAAGACTTCCCGAAGAAAAAACCTTCTTGAAAGTTGGCAACACATTGAGCATCAAATAAGAATCTAAGCTTTTCCCAGCGAACACACCGATGTCGCCCTGGTACGAAGTGGGATCGTAACCAGCGTCCTCCATCGCATTCCAAGCACATTGCAACATGAGACGGTGCTGTGGATCGGTTAACTCAGCTTCCCGAGGAGAAATAGAGAAGAATGGTGCATCGAACCGATCAATGTCAGAGACTGCGCCCTTGCGACGTAGGTAATCCGGACGTCGTACGATCTCAGGTGAGACGCCTGATGCAATCACTTCTTCCTCTGTAAACTCGGATATACACTCCCGCCCATATCTAATGTTTTCCCATAGTTGCGCTGTCGTATCGGCTTTCGGAAATCGTCCAGCCATCCCAATTACAGCGACACCAAGATCATTAGTTTGCGTAGTCATGTCAGTTTTCCCTCTAGGCGTTTACCGCTGGCTTCCATCGGTTGGGGGCAAATGCAGATTTCCTCACGATCGCACTGTCGGGAGCATGCTCATGTGTTGGCTCGATTGTGCTGGAGGTATCGAGCAGCTTGGCTTGCGACTGAATTGTTGGGTTTGAAAAAAGCTCGACTAACTCAATCTTCGTTGCAAACTCACGTGCGATTTGGTGCTGTAGGTCTGTGAGCAGTAGTGAGTTGCCACCCAGTTCGAAGAAATTGGCATCAGCAGCAGGCTGAACACCGCCTAATAGGTCTTCCCAAATGGTAGCTAACTTCTTTTCGACATCCGTTCTGGGCGGACAGAGCTCCTGCCTGGCCATCGATTGAACCGTTGCTTGTGCAGTTGGCAACTGCGCCTCATCAACTTTGCCATTCAATGACAGCGGCAAATCTTTGAGAAAGACAAAAGCAGCTGGAGCCATATGGGCCGGAAGTTTAGCAGAAACAAAAGCCCGCAAATCACTATCAGCAACTGTCACTTGTGTTTTGGTCGTGTAGAAGGCCGACAACACTTGTGCGTCTCTTGCACCACCTTGTACTTCGTGTAAGACGAGATGGGCTCTTTCGATTTCCGGGTGCCCCATCAACACCGTTTCAATGTCGCCGAGTTCAACTCGATGGCCACGAATTTGGACCTGCCGATCCACACGGTCCAGATAATCCAAACACCCGTCCGGTCTCATCCGGACACGATCTCCAGTGCGCAGGAAAACTTGATCTGAGGTTTGAGGGAGTACCACAAAGGCTTTGTCCGTTTGCTCCTCCCGCAAGTATCCTGCTGCAAGACCTAGCCCGGAGAGATACAGTTCGCCATTAACGCCAATTGGCGCTTTGGTTCCGTTCTCAGTGAGCAAAATCGCATCGGTCTCTGACACCGTCGTGCCAATCGGCAATGGACCCACGGTGTTGTTGTCGGCAGCTGTCACTTCGTAGAAGGTCGAACAAATCGTCGCTTCAGTCAGACCATAGCCGTTCACCACCCTTGCATGGTTGATTAGATTGTCGACCTGACTGAAATTCAGTGCTTCACCACCACTTAACAACCAACGCACGCTTTCAAAACGAGTATCGTCTTTGGTAACGGCCTTGTTGAGGCGGTCCAGGAGCCCTGGAACTGTACTCAGTATGGTAACGTGATCCTGCTTTATGGCATTGAGTGTTGCGTCTATGTCGAGAGCTGTCATCTGATCGACAAGCAAGAGCTGTCCGCCCCCGATGAGGATTGGCAACACTTCTCCCAAATAACTTGCGGAGCCAACCGAGGTAACCGGAAGCAGAACATCTTGATTTGTGATGTCATAACTTTCCAGAAAGGACTCCACCAAGATCGCAAGTCCTTGATGTGTCAGCCGAACACCCTTGGGCCGACCCGTACTACCAGACGTAAACAAGATCACTGCATCGCTTGAGATTGGAACCTCAAAGCTTGGGTCTTCATCATCGGACGACACTCGCAAGTCCTGAGCCTGAAGAGGTTCCACCTCAATCAAAGTTTGACCTTCAAGGACGGGACTTGTCTTACCGTAGAACTCGGCGCTTGCTGAATCGAGTAGCAAAACAAGCGGCTCGCACTCATTCAACACGTGCGCCAACCGATCAGCCGGAGATTTGGGATCAACCGGGACCCAGACGGCCCCGATACAAAAAGTTGCCAGCTGTGCCACAATTGCTGGGAGGCCGGACTCCATCACACTAGCGACGCGCGACCCCGGGACCACGCCACAATCAGCAAGCTTACTGGTAAAACGGTACACTGCCGACAAAAGCGATTTACCACTAACCTCGTCACCCTTGTCTTTAATACAAATCGCGTCTCCCTTTTCAGAAAGAGCAGATTTGAGTAAGGGCCAAAGCGAGGAGTGGGCGGGTTTGGTCAAACAACGTGCATTTAATCGTTCATAAGCCTCAAAATCTTGCGCGCACATGATTGAAAGATCTGCACATTCAACCGTCTCGTCTTTTGCAATCGCCTCAAGGAGACAACGATACCGCGCAGCAAAGCGTTCGATTGTTTCTCGATCAAAAAGCTCGTCATCGTACTCAAAAGTACCGTGCAGACCATCGCCTGTTTCATGAAGACTGATCGACAAATCTAAAAGAGAAATACCTGTATCATTCAACAGGACGTCAGCCTCTAGTGCGTCTCTTTTCAGATCCGGCACCGGCAAACTGTCAAGCTGGAAAGACGTCTGATAGATTGGAAAGGCAGACCCCTGTCGCCGGGGTTTGACTGTCTTGACAATATCTTCAAACCCTATCGAACCATTTCGAATGAGATTCAGGCTTTCGCTCTTGATCTTTTCCAGCAACTGGGAAAATGAAAGCGAAATATCAATGTCTAAGCGAAGGGGAAGGCTGTTTACAAAAAGCCCAAATGTTCGTTCATAAGCTGCCTCAAATCGCCCAGCCATAGGGATGCCAATAATGATATCGGCCTGGCTTGTATGCTTATTCAAAAAGAGGGCATACGCCGCCAAAAGAACATTATAAAAGCTAACGCGATTACGTGCTGCGACACCTTTCAGGGTTTTTGTTGTTTCTAATGGCAGTGAAAAATCAACGAATGAGCCAGTCCGGGCAGAAAGCGATGGCCGGCGCCGATCAAAAGGTAAGCTCAGAACTGGCAGATCCCCTGAGAGTTTTTTTAACCAGAAATCAAGCTGTCGGTCATATTTTTCGGAAGATGCAAACTCTGCTAACTGGGACACATGATCAATGTATGTTTTGCCCGGCATTTCGGTCGGGGTGTCATAATAAAACCCGAGCAAATCATCAATCAGAACCGCCTTAGACCAACCGTCACAAAGGATGTGATCCAGATCAATCTGTAGCAAGTATTCATCCTGCGCTAGCTTAACCAAGACAAATCGAACCAAAGGTCGTTCTATGTCATAGCGCCCCGTCGCAAATGGAAGTGGTGTGCCTGCCTTGTAGCCTTCTGGCAGCGTACTAAGACACTCAAGTTTGGGCAAAGAAGCATTTGTAACTTGAACAGAGCGATCAGAAGAGATACCTGAGCGCAGCTGCCCATGGCGGGCAACGGTCAGTTCCACTGCTTTGGACAACTGGTCCACGTCCAAAATGCCCTTCAGCTTGAGCATTATCGGAGAGGTGAACAGGCTACGATCAGGGTGCAGTTGTTGTGCAACCCACATTGCATTCTGCCCATTTGTCAGAGGGATAGCTTCTTGAGCCTGTATAGCCTTCCCACCAACATCACTTGCTTTACGAAGGTCCACTGTCACGCCCTGAACGCTTTTAGCTTGAGCTAAAAGTGCCTTGCGATCCAACTTCCCATTTTTGGACAGTGGCATTGCATCTAACAAGAGTAGCCTGCTTGGGATCATATACTCAGGTAGCGCATTCAAGAGGTTCAGCTGCACGTCATCAATATCAACTTCGCCATCACCAACAATTGACGCGAAGATGTTTTGTGACATGGGGTTATCCGTGTCAGCGTAAACACATGCTGACGTAACACCCCGGCTTTGCAAAAGCACATGCTCGATCTCACCAAGCTCAACACGCAATCCACGTAGCTTGATCTGGAAGTCATTGCGACCGATATAGTGATAGTTACCAGTTTTGCTGTCTTTCGTGACTAAGTCACCTGTGCGATAGGCGCGTAGACCATTTAATGCTGGGACATTTACGAAGGCTGCATTTGTCAGTTCTTCTGCATTCAAATATCCTCGCGCCAAACCAACACCAGAAATTAGCAACTCCCCTTCACCGTCTATGGGTTTAAGAGCCTCATCGACAATGTGCAGTTCGATTCCTGTAATCGGTTTACCAATTGGAACATCGGACAGGACCTGTCCGCGTACGCAATTGAAATAGGTCACGTCTATTGCCGCTTCAGTAGGGCCGTATAGATTAACCAGCGCAATACTTGGTTGGTTCTGTGTCAGCGTATGGAACCGTTGAACCGCTTCGACCAAGAGCTTCTCGCCACTTGTAAAAATGAACCGAAGCTTGGAAAGCACTTCGGGACATCCTTTGATCTCCTCATAGGTCAGAAACAGCTCAAATACTGATGGCACGAAGTGAATAATAGTAACGTTATGGGTGCGAATACTACGAGAGATTGCCCTCGGATCATGCTCTTTCCCGGATGGCAGCAGAGCAACACTCGCACCCTCCATAGCCCACCAAAGCAACTCCCAAAGCGAGACATCAAACGTCGTAACAGTCTTCTGGAGTATCGTGTCAGCGGGACCTATTGGATAAGCTTCTTGCATCCAGTCAAGGCGATTGCTGAGCGCCGCGTGTTCTGTACAAACACCCTTTGCCCGCCCGGTAGAACCCGAGGTGTAAATTATGTACGCCAAGTCTTCTGGCTGTGGTTCGGGCAGCTCACCACTTACGACCGGAGCGCCCCAATCGTAGACATCCATTGCGAGGCTGAACCCATCAAACGATACGTCTAAGCGATCGGTCGTGTCTGTGATTAGCCCAACGGCACCACTATCACGCAAAATGGTCTGCACACGGTCAGCAGGGTGATGGGCATTGATTGGTAAGTAAGCCCCGCCTGCGCGCAAAATCGCAAATATAGCGACAATCATATCAGAGCTGCGCGGCATTGAAACGGCCGTTGGCGTGTCTTTGCCAACGCCGAGGCTTCTTAGTTTATGAGCTAGATGGCTGGATTTCTTATCCAACTCACAGTACGTCAGATTGCCCGTTTCACAACGAACAGCCACAGCATCTGGATATGAGCGAAACGAGCGCTCCACTGCACTCATAATGGTTTTTTCGGGCGTCTCAGTCTTTGGCGGATTACCAAACTCTGCCAGTTTTAGCTTGTCAGATTGGTCATCATGAGCCAGAACTACACCTGGATAGTTCGTCTCCAAAAGCAGATTTTTCAAAACGCTTTGTGGACCAACTTCGGCGACGCAGGAAATGCCCTCATCTTTGATCCGCTCAATACAATCCCGCCATAATACAGTATGATCAAGCTGCCGTGCTAGAACATCCTTAATGGCATCAGGCGTCTCAACTTTGTTCGCGGTCGCACTGGAAATCACGGAGATCTGCGGTGATTGCCACGTTACCATTTCTAATGCGCTGCGTAACTCTGCAACGTAAGGTGTCATAAGACTACTATGGTAAGGTGCACCGCCATACAGTGGTACAACCTCGGCACTACCATCAGAAGCTAAGAGAGACTGCTCAGCCAGCAACACTGCCTTGGCTTCGCCCGTCACCATAAATTGCGTGTCACTATTGATGCATGCAAGGCTCACCAGGGCATCTGTTTGCGCACGCACCTCTTCAAGCGTTTTGCGAACTGTCTCCAGATCCGTATTCTTAAAAATCGTTGTTGCAGAGACCGTAGCCGCTTGAGCTTTTGCTGCAATTTCTGCACGTCTAGCGACCACTTTGACACTATCAGCAAAAGACATCGCTCCGGCACAAGTAAGTGCCGAGTACTCACCTAAACTGTGACCAAGCATAACTGTTGGCTTGCATTCATATTCCAGGATGGCTGCCTTGAAGTGAGCAACATTTGTGACGTGCAAAGCTGGGAACAGAAATTTAGTTTTGCTAAGCTTCGTCAACCCACCCTTAGTACAAAGATCGGTCAAGTCCCATCCGAGAACATCTGACGCTTCAACAAACAGCTCCTTGATCAAGTCATGGTTCTTGATCAAGCGCGATGCCATTGCCGGATACTGTGATCCGGAACCGGGGAATATGAATGCAAGATGTGTCATGCTGCGGCCCGTTCAACATTCGTTGCGATGTATGCCAACGCGATCTGAATTTCATGGATTTGCGTCGTGCCTTCGATAATCTCCATCGCCTTTGCATCGCGAAAGTAACGCTCGGCATGATTGACGGCGTGGCACCCAGAGGCTCCCAACAACTGAACCGCGTTATTACTGGCCAGACGAGCAGCTTGGGAGGCCGCATATTTCGCGATCATAATCGCTTGCACCATGTCTGGTGAGGCCATATCGCGGGCTTCAGCAGCGCGATTGACCAGCTCTTGCGCGGACATTACCGCGACCAAGGTCTCCGAGAGCATCTTTTGAACCAGCTGATGCCGGTAAAGTGGCTTGCCCGCCTGCTGGCGTGAGATACACCGCTCAGTCATCACTTCCAGAGCAGCATCAGCCAGGCCAAGGCATCCGCAAGCCGTTGTAAAGCGTCCCTCATGCAGGCCAAACGTCGCTGATAATGCCAATCCTTGAGTTTCGCTGCCTAAAAGATAATGAGCAGGCACTCGACATTGATCAAACGTTACCGTGCCAAGCATATTGGCCCTCAGACCAATCATCCCGCGGATCGGTTCCACACTCAGACCTGGCGTCGAGCGATCAACCAGAATGACCTGGGTGTGGTTGTCACGTGTGCGACCAAGGACGACAAAGAAATCTGCGATTTGGGCCAAAGTGATCCACGTCTTGACGCCATTGATCACATAGTCATCGCCATCGCGTGTGATGGTGGTTTCCACATGGCTCAAATTGCTGCCGATATTGGGCTCGGTCATCGCAAAACCGCCGATCAACTCGCCTTTAGCCAGTGCCTTAACGTAGTCACGTATCAGATCGGACTTGGCAAAACGCTCCACCGCAGCTGCAACCATGCCGGTCACCGTCACGAGATTCTCTAAAGAACCATGCGCGCGGGCCACTTCCTTATGCAGCACCATCAGGTGATCAGAGGGTAGAGCCTGCCCGCCATTCTTCTTCTTGATCGACGCTCCCAAAAATCCTTGATTGGCCATCGCTTGAATTAGCGAACGGTCGATTTGCTCGGCTTCGTCGATCTTATTCACTTCTGGCAAAAGCGTCTTTTCGACAAAGGCACGTACGTTGGCCTGGAACTGAGTAAGATTGTCAGGAGGCTGCATGTTCCAACTCCCGATTTTCTGCCACTAAATGTGTTGAGATCAGTTCGGAGATTTTGGCAATTGTGCTGATATCTTCTGGTTTGATGTCATCCAGTTCGAGTTCGATCCCGAACTTACCTTCGATGAACAAGATCATCTGAACGGTGAACAACGAGTGCGCTAATCCCAGTTCGAATATGTTCGTGTTGTCTTCAATCGCGGCACCATTGGTCGCACGAGACAGGAATTCGCGGATCTGTGCTCTAATGTTTTCCATGAGAGTATCTCCGAGGCTTATTGTGTGTACTCATAAAAACCGGATCCGGACTTCATGCCCATCTTGCCGGCACTGACCATTTTCTTGAGCAGAAAACAGGGGCGAAACTTGCTGTCATTGAAGCCCTCGTAAAGAACCTCCAGCGACTTAAGAATCGTGTCGAGACCAATCAAATCGGCCGTCTGAAGCGGCCCCATCTTGTGGCCAAAACAGGACTTGAATAGTGTGTCGACGTCAGAGGGTGATGCGACGTGTTCTTGGACCATGAAGATGGCCTCGTTGACGAAGATCATCATGGCTCGGTTGGTAACAAAACCGGGTGAGTCCTCGACGGTAATGCTCTCTTTATTCAACCGCGCCAACAGAGCACGCATACGATTTAGAGCGTCCTCGCTGCTGCGAAAACCACGGATAAGTTCAACCATCGGCTTGAGCGGCACCGGATTCATCAAATGCACGCCGACGACATTCTCTGGCACCGGCATCAAGCTAGCGACCTGGGTTATCGAAATGGCCGAAGTGTTAACGCCATAGACAGTCTCTGGCGCACAAACTTCAGCCATCTTTTGATAAACTTGCTGCTTAATGTCCCAATCTTCTGTGACATTTTCGATGACGAACCCCGCGTCCGCGATGTCCTCCAGCAATGTGGTGAATGTCAACCGTTCCAAAATAGTCTCGCGCGGTACCGTTAGCTTCCCATGCACTTCGTGCATCTGATACAGGCGTAGGTTCTGCTTGATGTTCTTGGCACAGATATCAAGCTGATCTGTGTTGATATCTACAACGACAGTATCCACCCCATGCAAAGCAAGGTCATGCGCGATCCCAGTACCCATTGTACCGGCGCCGATGACCGCGACGAGTTCGGAGATTGGCTCACATACTGTTTGCTTGGACAGGACCGATAAGTCGCTATTGACCTGAGAACTCATGGGTTTGTTTCCTCATTGCCATGGTTGTAAGGGAACTGAGCTGGAGTTGCGCTGGCAAGAAAGCTGCAGATCGAAGCTGCAGTTGGAACCTCAAGAAAGTTGGCGATCTCTAAGACCGTGCCGAAGCTCTTTTCGATTGCGATTGCCAGTTTGGTGGCTAAAAGGGAGTGACCACCTAACTCAAAAAAATCATCATCCATTCCGACCGGTGCAATACCGAGCATCTGTTCCATCAAACCTGTGACGAGGAGTTCGGTCTGGTTTTCAGCGGGACGAAATGTGGAGGAAAGATCAGGACGTGCGTTGACACTCGTGAGTTCTTTTGGCAGTGCGCTGTCTGAGCTTGGACTTACCTGTTGAGATACGGCAGGAGGTACCGGAAATGGCGTTCTGGAGAAGGGGTAATTCGGTCCGGCAAGGTGAGACGGTACACCGTTACTGTGAAAGACCCGCCAATCGATAGCACCTCCGTTGACCCACAGTTCTGCAAGAAGGCGCTCAAGACCAGGTGATTGGGTTTCTGCCAGGCCGAAGGTTAAGCCATGTCCACCGACAGTTCTTTTATTCTCTGAACAGGCCGGATGCGCTTGCGCCGTGTTGGTCAGCTGCCCAATCCAGAACCCATCATCAGCCAATTGATCGGGAGTTATTGCGATCCCGTTGATATCGCTCAGCACTGTTAAGGGCGTGTGGTGGCGTGATGGAACAGTAGGCAACGCACCAGACTGCGCAAAGGCCAATGCCGAGAGGACACCTTCACTTTCCATCACACCAGCAACGGCCGCTGCGAGCCACAACATATCGCCTTGACCCGCAATAGACGTGATCGATGGCACAGCCGAAATCAGCGTCTTGGCTTGAGATACCAGTATATTGCGTTCACAAGCACTCAGCGCGACCGCGTTTTCATGCCTCAATCGTAAGACAGAACCTGACACCTCATTTGCACCGCAAGTAGGCTCTACTTTCTCAAAGAGCCACTGTCCTTCCTTTCCCTCACTCACAACAATTGCAAGACGATAAGGAAACTCTCTGCGTTTGGTTTGAAGGCAAAATGCCAGACGACTAAAATCATCCCTATTGGATAACGTGCTCAACTGCGCTTGCAGGCGCTCTGCCAGCTCCTTAGCGACGTCTTCTGTCTGGGCTGAGACTGGATAGACTAATGGGCCTTGCGAAGTTGAAGGGGCTGGAAAGTTAGGTGCTTGCTCGATAATAGCGTGAAGATTAGTACCGCCAATCCCAAAAGAACTGACCGCCGCCCGCCGAGGTGTCATTTCAGCTGGCCAAACCTGAGGTTCAGTTGGGATATAAAAAGGGCTTTGCTCCAGCGCCATGTTGGGATTTGGTGCCTGAAAATGCGCCATAGGTGGCACTGTGGCGTTCTCGATGGCGAGGACGCTCTTGATTAAACCGGCGACCCCAGCGGCGGCATGCGTATGACCAATGTTGGCTTTCACGGAACCGAGCGCACATCGTTGTCCTAGCGTCGTGCCAAACGCCTCAACCAAAGCATCAAACTCAACCGGATCGCCAATGACTGTCCCGGTCCCGTGTGTTTCGACATATCCGATAGTGCTTGGATCAACGTCAGCCATAGCCAAAGTTGTGCTAATCAGATCACTTTGACCTTGCAGGCTGGGCGCGGAGAAACCAACTTTTCGATGTCCATCGTTGTTTGCACTAACAGCCCGTACGACAGCGTGAATGTGATCTCGATCAGCCACAGCATCTTGAAGGCGCTTCAAGACCACCGCACAAGCGCCATCACCGAACAGCGTGCCCTTTGCGGCGGCATCAAACGGCCGGCAATACCCGTCAAGAGAGTGGATCATGCCCTCTTGCGCCAAATAGCCTGACTTTATGGGCAGATCTATTGTGACACCGCCAGCAATAGCAACATCACACTCGCCGAACAAAAGGCTCTGCGCAGCCATATGTACCGCTGCTAATGATGTGGAACAGGCGGTGTACAATGTGTATGCCGGGCCATGCAGATCAAGATGAAACGCCACAAGTTGGGCTAACAAGTCCTTGTGTGCGAGTATTCCACGTTCAAACTGCTCAACGCTGTTTCGAGAAAGCATGGCAGACGTTCTGCGAAGCCATTCGGGGTCCTCTGACGCACCAGCAAAGACGCCAATTGAGATCTCTGATCTGATATTGCCACCATAGCCCGCATGCTCCAAAGCATGATAAGCAACCTCATGAAAGACACGTGTCTTCGGATCAAGATGTGCCGCCTCTGCCCGGCTGTACCCGAAAAAGTCAGCATCGAAATGCTCCACGCCTGAAATCACTGGCTTGACTGGCATGAAAGCTGGATTTTTTACAAGCTCTGGATCCCAACCTTCATCAATCAGATCATCCTTGTCGAACCAAGTCTGGCACGCCTTCTTACCGACAGTGGTATGCCAGTAATCTTCGAGGGTCTCGCTTTGAGGAAGACGGACTGCCATTCCGACAATCGCCAAGCCCATGCCAAAATCTGTTGGATCACACGCTACTGACATCACGTTTCCTCCGACTCTGGGCGCGTTTTTGAGACGCCGTCTTGGCACGGTTGCGAACGGCATCAACGGCGCTCAGTCTAGGTTTGGTAGCAGTTTTGTTCGTTTCGGTTGCATTAGAGACGGAGCTTGGCTCTTCTTGACCGGCCCCATAGTGCTTGACGAGCATCGCAACTGTGGTGAACTTGTAAAAATCAACGACTTTGCTGCTGGCCTCGATCTTGGCCAATTTTCCAGCAATCTGTACAATATCGAGTGAGGTGGCACCGAGTTCAAAGAAGTTATCATCAATTCCAACTGGAGCAGTGCCAAGATGGCTTTCGAGCAATGCCACATAGCGTTCTTCCATCTCCGACCGCGCGGCTTTGTACTCAGACGTCAGATTTGGGCGCGGCCGAAGTTCCGCCCTGAGCGGATCAGTATCTGCAGATGCAGTAGAACGCTCGCTATGCATCTGTTCGTGCAACTGCTCGTGGGGGCGCGGACTGAGGATGATCTGCGACGAGGCAGTTGACCGCCCTGCCCAGTTGTCAAACAACTCAATAGCTTCTTCATCAGAAAAACCCGTAGCAAAGGCGCCGTTGACACGCTCATCCAAGATCGCGTTCAACTGTTTCATCACCTCCCGGTTACGGTGCGTGATTGTGATTTTGCCGAAATGCCGCGCGCCAGCCATATATGAGAATGCGTCGCAAACCTCATCTACACCGAAAGTGGTTGCAGGCAGGAGAGGCAAGGCCCTAGCTTCCACCAAGCGCACGAGTTCTCTTAAAGCTCCTCCCGACGCTTCAGGATCCAAACTGTCTCCAAGGGGAATGAACTGCCGGCCACCGCTGAGCAGATCCATCGGCAACCCTCGGCCAGATGAGATATCCTGAACCCCCATTTCGACAAAGCGTCCACCAACAGACAAGCAGCGCATACCTGCTTCCAGAAGCTCCCCAGTCAGAGCATTTAAAACAACATCTACACCTTTGCCGTTGGTGGCAGCCAAAAGACCTGCTTCGAAACTTTCATCGCGCGTAGACCCCACAACAGTGGTGCCCATATCTGCTAGTCGCTGTCTCTTCTCATCCGTCCCAGCCGTTGTGTAGACGCTCGCGCCCAGGTGTGTTGCGATATGAACGGCAGCCAATCCGACGCCGCCGGCTGCGGAGTGGATTAGTACTGTTTCGCCAGGCTTGAGTTTAGCCCGCTCGCGCAGAGCAACAAGGGCCGTTAGGTAAGCAACTGGCAAGGCAGCGGCGGATTCGTATGTACTGTTGCTTGGAATGGCTGCAACAGAACATTCACGCACCGTCAAAAAACGCCGGAACGCGCCAGGCACAGCCGTCATAACTCCATCACCTACGCGGAAGGTCGAAACATCTTTTCCGATGCGGTTGACACGCCCCGCACATTCCAGCCCGAAACTAGTAAAGCCCGCACTTTCCGGTAAATGCCCTGCAGCAAACAACACGTCTTTGAAACTGAGACCAGACGATAAGACCTCAATTTCAACTTCGTCTGCAGCTAGCTCTGTCTTCTCGCAAGTAACGAAACTCAAGCTTTGCAGCACGCCAGGTTCGGCTTGGATCAGATCATAGTTTGCACTCGTTGGAAGCGTGCGCCATGAGCCTCTAACAAGATGTTCTTGGACATCTTCAGGCACACCAACTTCCACTCTTCGCTTAATGACAGCTTGGCATGTTAGGCGATGGCCGGTGTCTCCATGTAAAACCATAGAAAAACTCGGAACCGCTGAACCGCAGCTTTGCGCAGTGATCTCCGCCTTGACGGTTGCACCTAAAGGTCCTGACACGGCCAGCTTTTCAAACGAGAACGGAACTGTATCCAACCCGGTTCCTGCAACGCGGTCGAGAAGCCCAATTGCCACGTCAAGAAGGGCTGGATGAACCTGGATACTCTCAGTTTGCCGTGAGTATTTTGACGGCATAGCCAGTTCAGCCGTGACAAACGACATATCGGCATTGCACTTAATACTCTTGATACACTCCCAAGGGCCAGAATAACTCAAGACGGTTGTATGCAAGTCCTGGAGGCGTACAGACTGTAACTGTCTGCCGTCAGACAATTGTACATCTTGCGAAAGTTCAGCCTCATTCACATAAACGGGCGGTTCGATCGCAGCCTTGCCTTGAAAATGAGTTGTCCATTGGTCATCAAAAGCGTCCGAACAAGAGCGAATTACGATATTAAAGTGATCACCGTCCTGCTCACAATCCACACGGATCAAACACTCCTCGCCCTGAGCCAAGCTTAAGGGGGCAAGCACAATGGCTTCTTCTAAGTTTGCAAGCTCACTCCCAAGAGCCTTCACGCTTTCTAACGCAAGAAACAGATATCCAGTCGCGGGCATAACTCCCGTCTCGCCCAACTTGTGAGCTTCCACGATCCAATCGTTTGAGCGTTGCAGACGGATCAATGTTCTAACGTTCTTGTGACCCAATGCGTGCGATGGCCAAATATCATCTGCTCCACCTGAAAAAAGATCAGAGAATGGAACTGGTTCAGTTTCGGCAGACGATGATCCGATTAGGCGTGCAGCCATCCCGCGGTCTCGCCAAGTATCCCATCCCAACGCCAAAGCGTTGATATGGAAGGTCTTAGAGCAATAGTCCGCAATGGCGTCTAACCAAGCATTGGCAGCGCCATATGCAATCTGACCGGGGCCCCCATTTGCCTCTGAAGCAATCGATGAACAAAAGTTCACCGTGAGCTCTTCGTGCAGAGCTCGATGTCGTTGCAACTCAGCCAAGCAAAGAGCTGTTCCATTGACTTTTGCAGATAGCTCCCTGGACAACGCTTTTTCGTCTAAGGCATGCAGGAGCGTAGAGCCAGCCACGCCCATCGCAAAATCGATATGGTCAGGCTTGCCAAACTGCAGGAGATGATTGCCGATAATCTTCAAATCATCGCGATTGCTGGCATCAAATCGGACGCTCCTCCACATCGAGCCGTGAGTGGCTGATAAGCGTTGGAACACTGCTGCTTGCCTCGGCGAAATTTCCCCTCGCACTAAAACTGATACCTCAGCTTTGGGATGGGTCAGCCAGTACTCGACAAGTGCTGAACCGATGCCACCACGCCCTCCAAAGACCCAAACCTTTGGTGCACTCGGCAACTCAGTACGTTTTGACAATGCATAGCTCAACTGACAAGCATCGCGGACAAAGAGCTTGCCGTCTCGACAGGCCAAGTACGGCCGCTTGTTCGGGCCTTCGAACATCCCTGCCAGGAGGGAGGTCATATGCCATTGCGGCGCGATCCCGCTAGCTGGAAGATCACATTGAGACATGGGCAGGCCCACATGCTCAGTGCGCGCTTGAAGTGCTGCTCCAGCGATGGCACGTGTTGTGGGGTTTGCTATTTCCTGTTGCAGAACCGGGAAGGCTCCATGAGTTAAAAGACAAATCTTGTCATGCGGACCGAAATGCGAAGTCACGCCCTTAAGAAGGTCAAGATATTGCGCCAACAATGCGTTGGCGGCATCGCTATCCGCCAGCGGATCCGCTTGTGACTCTGCGACCAAAAGCCAATATAAAGGCGCGGCCTCAGTCCCACTCCGCCCCAATGCCGCATCACTCCTGTGTTTAACATGAGTATGGGCAATCCCTTGGTTCTTTAGAACCTCACAGAGGCGGTTCGTGGCTTCGGTAGCCATCGGATCAATTGGTACTACGCAAAGCTCATGTCCGCGCGCCAGACGAACATCCGTGGTAGACACCGGCGTCCAGATTGGTTGACGTGCCCACTCACTCTTACTCGCTCGCTTACGGTCCCGTAGCGTTAAAGGCTCGAATGTATTGCCAAATTTCCAGTAGGCCCGTTGCGCAAATGGATAGCCTGGCACTTTGACCTTTTGTCCATCACAATGGTCATCCAGAGCACTCCAAGACAAGTTACAACCGCGGCACCAAAGCTGTGCGAGCGTCCGGCTGAACTGTAGCCAATCACACGAAACCTGATCTACGGGAGGGCTTGGTTCTTTGGGCAAAAGCTCAAACGCGGAATGCGATTTAACGTCCCAACTTGCGTGGCGTTTTGCCAAATTGGATAGGACATTTTGAGGGCCAACCTCAATGAACAAACCGGTCTCAGATAACAGCTCTGAAAGACCTTGTGCAAAGCGTACAGCCTGGCGCGTATGCTGGCACCAATAATCCGGATCCATCGCCTGTTCAGGAGTAATCCAAGTTCCCGTTACATTCGAAATATACGGAATACTTGGTGCCCTTAACGTAATTGCCTGGAGCGCCTTTTTGAAAGCCGGCAGCATGCCGTCCATCATTTGAGTGTGGAATGCGTGCGATGTTTGCAGGCGAACCGCCGAACTAGCGAGATCGGGCATTTGTGCGAAGAAGTCAGCCAGCTTCGCTTGTGGGCCAGCAATAACGCAGGCTTGCGCCATATTAATGGTCGCAACTTCAATGTCTGGCCAACCTTCAAGGACAGTGGCGATCTCAGCCTCAGACATCGGCAGACTATACATATGCCCTGTCGGCTGAGATTGCATCAACCGGCCACGCAACGCAACCAATGACAATGCATCATTTAACTCAAAAACACCAGCAAGTGTCGCTGCGGTAAACTCGCCCAAACTGTGCCCAACCAATGCTTTTGGCGTTACACCAATCGCCATCAGGCATTTCGCAAGCGCAAGTTCCAGCGTAAACAAGAGTGGTTGGACAATTTTAGTATCCCGAAGCCCCTCTTCTATCGGCGCCTCAAAGATGAGATGCTGGGCATCAAAGTCTATATGCGGTTCTAAGCGGGCCAGAAGGTCATCTAGAATTCTCGCAAATTGCGGGACGTTACGATAAAGACCACGTCCCATTCCTATGTACTGTGTACCCTGCCCAGGAAATAGGAACACCGATTGTGCAGGTTGATCAGCAACACATCCGCGTTCCCAATCTGCAAGCAGCATCTCATCTTGCGTGAACGTGGTCTCAACTGGACGGGCTAAAGCGACTGCCCGGTGCGCGAACGTACGGCGACTAGAGCGAAGGGTAAACTCGACATCATCGCAGGATACTCTTTGCGCCTCCGCCTCCCCTATCGTGGTTTGAATGCGCCGTGTCAGCGACGCATCGTCAGATGCCGAGAACGGATAGATGCGTAGTCTATCGGCTCGCTTGGTTTCGTCATTCTTGAATGCACGCGTTCCTTCGACTGAAACACGCTCCGGCGCTTCTTCCAGAACAATATGTGCGTTCGTCCCGCCGATCCCGAACGAGCTGATCACTGCCCGCCGTGCTGTATCATTTGTCTTTTCCCAAGCAGTTGCTTTTGATGGAAAGAAGAACGGCAGCGTCTGCGCATTGATTTCTGGGTTCAGGCGGTTGAAATTGGGGTTTGGCGGCAGCGTTTTATGCTGTAACGCACAAATGGCCTTAATCACACCAGCGACACCTGCGGTCGAGTTCAAATGTCCAATGGTGCCCTTTATTGAGCCTAGGGCACAAGCAGGCTGACCATCTTTAGCAAATACCTGGGTCAGTGCCGCTGCCTCGATTGGATCACCAAGCGGCGTGGCGGTACCGTGCGCTTCGACCAGACCAATAGTCTTTGGTTCTATACCCGCCTCATCGAGGCAGGCGTTGATGACTTCTGCCTGCCCGAGCGCACTGGGAGCCGTGTAACTGACCTTTCGGTCACCGTCGTTGTTGATCGCGCTCGCCTTCAAAACCGCAAGGATCTGATCATGGTCCCGGATAGCTGCGCTTAACCGCTTTAAGACAATGACAGCTACACCGTCACCAGTCACTGTTCCAGATGCGGCCTCATCAAATGGACGACAGTAGCCATCCTTAGAGTGAATCATACCTTCAACGCGCCGATATCCTCGACGAACCGGCATTTCAATCGAAGACGCTCCGGCCAAGGCAACATCACAGTCAGACGACAGTATTGCTTGTGCGGCAACATGGATCGCAACCGCTGAGGTCGAACACGCCGTGTCGATTTGCATCGATGGTCCGGTCAATCCCAATGAATGGGAGATCAGCGCAGTGGGGGCCTGCAAGTTCAAGTTCGATGCTTCGTATAACTCCGTCGCACCATCAACCCCAGCCATCACTCCATTCAACCATATCGGGTTCGCCAAAATCCCAGCATAGAGGCCAACCCGCGTGCCGTGGTTAGTATCGCTCTGACCACTCGCTTCCAGAGCGTCCCAGCAAACTTGGTGCAACAAGCGAACTTGGGGGTCCATCAAATTTGCCTGACGCTCGGAATACCCAAAAAACGTCGGATCAAACTTATGGACATCGTCCAAAAGCCCTTTGATGGGAATATAGCTGTCGTCCAGAAGGTCTTGAGGGGCAACACCATGGGCAATAAGATCTTCGCAACTAAAGCGATGGAGTGCCGAGTTTCCCTTCTTCACCAACTCCCAAAGCTCATCAATATTGGTAGCACCGGGAAAGCGGCCAGCCATCCCAATAACCGCAAGATCATCTTGACGAAAATCTTTTTCATCATCGGGCTGAGTGCTTCTGATCTCCGATTTTCTCGTTGGCTTTGCGGGGCTTAATCCGTCAGCAGCCTCCAAGTGCCGCACCTGATCAGCAATGGTCACGTGGGTAAAAAGCTCCGCGACCGCAATCGAACGCCCCAATGCCTTTGACAACAAACTCTTCAAGCGGATGATGTGCAGCGATGTGCCACCTGCCTCGAAAAACGACGTCGTGTAAGGAATGTCGATCTTGTCCAGTACTTTTTCCCATGCAGAACGCACAGCTATTTCTATAGCGTTTCGATCTGTTGATCTTTCTGACCCGATACCGCGTCCCTTCGGCGGCTCTGAGGATAAAGTGTTGGGACTGATCACTTTTTGCTGGTCATTGACATGTTCTTGCGCAAGTTTTGCTACCAACAAACGGTCGAGCTTCCCGTTTGAAAGCGTGGGGAGCTGCCTGACCTGAACCAGATGCTCAGGCACCGCCCACGTCGGCAAATGCTCAGCAAGCTTAGTGAGAACGATTGAGTTCGATAACTCTTGCTCAGTCCGGATTAGGCCAACAATGCGCTCAGTGTCTTGATGTTTAACGAGAACAACAGATGCCTCACAGATGGCCTCAATCGCCAGTAACCGTTGCTCAATCTCTGATAAGTCCAGACGATTGCCGCGGATCTTTACTTGGCTATCACCACGTCCATAATACAAAAGGGATCCATCAGTGCGCTCTCTGACGAGATCACCGGTAAGAAAGCGCTTTTTGCCTGGATTGAACGGATCATTAACAAAACGAGCCCGATCAAGTTCAGGGCGATTCAAATACCCTGCAGCAACACCAGTTCCCCCAGCGGCCAGGGCACCCAAAGCGCCTACCGGCAATAGGTTTTGGTCTAAGTCCAGAACTTGCAGACTTGTTCCATTGACGGCGTAACCAATTGGGACCGGCTCTTCCACAGGTAGGCTCAAAGGCGTACAAGTCGTGAAGATAGTGTTCTCAGTTGGACCATAGCCATTTAATATCTCTAAGTGCGGAAAAACCTCTAATGCTTGCCGGACATGGGACGTTGACAGCGCTTCTCCACCAATAATGACCTTCTTCATCGTCGCAAAAAACTGCGCGCCTGATGAGAGATGTGCATTAAACAGCGACGTAATGAACCAAGCTTGAGTTATGGATTCTTCTTTTACCCAGCGCGCCAGCAAGTCACTGTCCAAAAGATCGACCCATGAGGGCACAACCAGCTTGGCGCCTTGCGCAAGTGTCGACCACATCTCAAAAACCGAAACGTCAAACTCAAAAGCACTCGTCAGCAGGACACTTTCGCCTGGACTAGGTAGAAGCTCCTGCTGATCGAGCACCAATCGGGGCATAGCTCGATACTGCACAGCGATACCCTTTGGCTTCCCGGTCGACCCAGACGAGTAAATCACATAGGCCAAGTCATCTGGATTTGGTTTGTCCGGCTCCCAAGAGGCCACAGGCTCTTTGATATGCAAATCTTTAACCTGAACAAACGAGCAGGCCGCTTCCAACTCAAAGAGAGTGTGGTCTGAATTTGTAAGAACAAGTTTTGGCGTGCAATCTTCAAGGATCTCCAAGATACGCCCAGAGGGATAGTCACCAGAGATTGGAACATAAGCTGCCCCAACCCTATGTATCGCCATGAGGCAAAGGATAGTCTCGACGGAACGTTCCGTGAGAATTCCGACAAGATCACCCGGTCGCACTCCGTGCGCTGCCAAAGCCTGCGCCTTTTGTTCGACGTCTGCAATCATCGCCCGGTACGTCATCGACCTTTTTGCATCAACCAAGGCGATCTGATCTGGAGATCGCTCTGCTTGGCACCAGATCCGATCCAGTATCGAACAGAAAGTACGATCTTGAACCGCTGCATGGAATATAGATTGACGACGAGTAAGCTCTTCATCCGACAGGTTTTGCAAGCTTGCAAGTTGCGCTTTGGGGTCTGCAATCATCTGTTCTAACAAGCAAGACCACAGGTCAGCGAACGTCCTTGCTAATCCTTGCGAGCGCGCATCCCGAGTAGTTACCTCAAGCCGCAGTTTCCCATCCATTTCGAGCACTGTTGCCGTGACGGGAAACTCAGTTGTTTCATCTAACGACACGGCTTGAACTAGGTCCGATGAGCTACTAAGGAGCTCTGGGTCTAATGGATAATTTTCAACTACAAACAGCGAGTCGAAAACTCGTCCTCGCGCACCTGGATTGACTAATTTCGTGACATCCGCTAGCGAAGCCGATTGATGTTGCGAGCAATCTTGGATATGCGTCTGTGTCGCCAAAACTGCTTCATCAACCCGATCGGACCCCTCAAACGCGACCCGTATCGGCAGGGTGTTGATGAACATGCCAACCGTCTTATCTGAGTTGACGGTGGCAGCGCTCCGACCCGAAAAGACCGTACCGAACAATGCTTCAAAGCTATGCGTCCACCTTTGAACAAGAAGCCCCCAAGCAGTGTAGTACAATGCAGCTGGTGTCACCGACACAGTCGAACAGAAGCGGGTAATCTGAGAAATACAGTCGAGTTCTTTAGTGTGCTGTTCTTTAACTAAAGTAGCTTCACACGGTTCAGGCTGAGTGCCTGATGCCATAAGAAAAGAAGGTTCAGCAGATTGAAGGTTAGTCTTCCAAAACTCGCCATCATGTCGGATTGTGTCTTTGGACGGCAGGAGAGATTTCGGCGAGGTCTGCAGCCTTTCCGGAGTACACTCTAACCCTTTTGAGTAGTCCTCAAAGACCTCCTTCAAGCAAATAGCAAGGCTCCAGCCATCAAGAAGGATGTGGTGCCATGATAGTGCAAGCGCCGCACTCTTCTTTCCTTGCACTAGGCAAATCTGGATAGGTGCACGCGCGACATCATTGCTGCTTCTGCTCTTGTCCAGCCATCCTTGAAGCGCGTTTTCCAGATCACAGTTTTTTTTGCCAGACACATCAATGATCCTGAAAGGTGCAGTACCATCTGGCTTTAAGATCATTTGTACAGGACGGCTCAATCCTTCCCAATGGAAGCGTGCACGAAGCCCGGCATGCCTATCGAATAAGGCTGTGAGGACATTGCGGAGCCGATCCACATTTATGGGATGTTTTAAGCGTACAACCGCTTCTTCCAGATAAGCATCGTCATCTGGATATTCGATCGTCCGCAAGAGCAAGGCTTCCTGTAAGGACGACAGAGGGAGAATATCATCGATGTTTGAAGTCAAGGGAAATGGCCTTGGAAAAGTAAAAAAGTAAAACTCAACACATGCTCACAACTCACCGCGCAGTGGCGCTGTCAGTCATGAAACGCCTATCTGATACGGCGCAAAAACTTTCATGAATCTGAGAGCAAATCTGAGCGTTTTTTTTGAATCTTTTGATCGTCAGCAAAGCTGTCAGCTAGCTTTCCAGTTACAATTTTTGCTTGAGATCTGGCCTCTCCAATACCTGCAATCTCGCTTATTTGAACCAGACGGGAATTACTCAAAGTACTAGATGACATTTTTACACCTATAAATTGTACAATTCACTTTTTTATATTCATTGAAGTATGAATTACATTCAAAACAAGTATTATATATGAGTCAATATAGCTTTAGATGAATTATTTTACATCTTTCCATTATAATGCTTATCATAATTTGAAAATATTGAGTACTTTAGCTAATTTATGCCTGACATTTTATTTTTATCTTCGAATCATCTTCAATGAAACGATCCTACTCTGGGTGCGTAGTAGATTATTTTCTTGCATCATTTGTTTTGTAGAATTTTCTTTCAAGTCCCAACTGGACCAAATACGATGGAGTGGACGCCCTCCCAGCCAGGCATCGCTTTATGCCAAGATAGCGTTGAGGATATAGCGCGAGAGGAGATGTGATCATGGAAGTT
>NZ_LCWX01000220.1:10217-18469 GCF_001431305.1 Pseudovibrio sp. POLY-S9 | reverse complement strand
GAAATGGTGATGCCTGGTGATAACGTTGCTGTTTCAGTTGAACTTATCGTACCAATCGCTATGGAAGATGGTCTGCGCTTCGCTATCCGTGAAGGCGGTCGTACCGTCGGCGCTGGTGTTGTAGCTGAAATCATCGAATAAAGGCTTTTAAAGTCTTTACATATCGTGCCGCGGTGGTTATTGCGGTACGGTTCCTTCCAGTGAGTTGATTATTGGTCGGAAAAAGGTTTTGTCCCATGCTTGGGACTTTGTAGGGGTATAGCTCAGTTGGTAGAGCGACGGTCTCCAAAACCGTAGGTCGCGGGTTCGAGCCCTGCTGCCCCTGCCATCTCTTTGGTTGAGAAAAATCTTGATTAATCGAAGTTGGTGGCATATGAAGAGTTTTTCAGGGATAGGGTGCGTGGAAGAATCTACGCGCCCACCTGTCATGTAATGGGCCGGGACCGGATGGCAAAAACCAATCCTTTTACATTTATCCAGCAAGTTCGTTCTGAAACTGCGAAGGTAACTTGGCCGACGCGTAAGGAAACTGGCGTGACCACGTTAATGGTCTTCGTGATGGTTTTCCTGGCGGCGATGTTCTTTCTTGCTGCTGACCAGCTGATGAGCTGGGGTATCAGTTTACTGCTTGGCTTCTAAATAGCCTTACAGGCATTTCTAGTAGGAACAGGATTTAAGATGGCTAAGCGCTGGTATATTGTGCACGCTTATTCGAACTTCGAGCGTAAAGTTGCTGAAGCGATTAAAGAAAGAGCTCAGCAGCAGGGTCTTGAAGATTCATTTGACGAAGTTCTGGTTCCGACCGAGAAGTTCGTAGAGGTACGTCGCGGTCGCAAGGTTGATGCTGAGCGTAAGTTCTTCCCAGGATACGTTCTGGTGAAGATGGAGATGAGCGACGATGCTTATCACCTGATCAACGATACGCCGAAAGTTTCCGGCTTCCTCGGTAACGACAAGAAGCCGATGCCGATCTCCGAGGCTGAAGCGCAGCGTATTCTTAATCAGGTTCAGGAAGGTGTCGAAGCTCCGAAACCTTCTGTCAGCTTTGAAGTTGGTGAACAGGTTCGCGTCAGCGATGGCCCGTTTGCTTCCTTCTCTGGTCTCGTCGAGGAAGTCGATGAGGAACGGGCACGTCTGAAAGTGACAGTGTCCATCTTCGGCCGGGCTACCCCGGTTGAACTTGAATACGGACAGGTCGACAAAGTCGGTTAAGTCCGGGATGGGGCGGCAGGTGAAGCGCACTTTCGTCGGTGTGCTGGAAGCCAGACCGCCCGCTCTCTTATCCAGTGAAATGCGCTTGGCGTGATTTCACAGATCCATTCTGGAGAGAATTATGGCGAAAAAGATTGACGGCTACTTAAAGCTTCAGGTGCCAGCAGGTTCTGCTACACCATCCCCACCAATTGGTCCTGCGCTGGGTCAGCGCGGTCTGAACATCATGGAATTCTGTAAGGCGTTTAACGCTAAGACCCAGGATGTTGAGAAAGGTGCTCCTTGCCCAACCATCATTACTTATTACTCCGATAAGTCTTTCACTTTTGAAGTTAAGACAGCTCCTGCTTCTTTCTTCCTTAAGAAAGCTGCGAAAGTCAAATCTGGTTCAGCAACTGCTGGTCGCGGTACCATTGCGTCCGTGACTAAAGCTCAGGTTCGTGAAATCGCAGAAGCTAAGATGAAAGATCTCAACGCTAACGACATCGAAGCAGCAATGCTGATGATCGAAGGCTCCGCCCGTTCCATGGGTCTGGAAGTTACGGAGTAAAGTATCATGGCTAAAGTAGGTAAGCGCATTAAAGCTGCTCGCGAAGGTATTGATCGTAACAAAGAGTACGCAGTAAGCGAAGCTCTTGGTGTTGTTAAGTCTGGCTCCACTGCCAAGTTTGACGAAACCATCGAAGTTGCAATCAACCTTGGTGTTGACCCACGTCACGCAGACCAGATGGTTCGTGGTGCATGTGTTCTTCCAAACGGTACCGGTAAAACTGTACGCGTTGCTGTATTTGCTCGTGATGCGAAAGCTGATGAAGCAAAAGCTGCTGGCGCAGACATTGTTGGTGCTGAAGAGCTGGTTAAAGAAGTTCAGGGCGGTACCATCAACTTCGATACCGTCATCGCAACTCCTGACATGATGCCACTCGTTGGTCGTCTTGGTAAAGTTCTCGGTCCTCGCGGCATGATGCCTAACCCTAAGGTTGGCACTGTGACCCCTGATGTGACCAAGGCTGTTACAGACGCCAAAGGTGGTTCTGTACAGTTCCGCGTTGAAAAAGCTGGTATCATTCACGCTGGCGTTGGCAAAGCTTCTTTTGAAGCTTCCAAGCTGGAAGAGAACGTGAAAGCGTTCGTTGATGCAGTGATCAAAGCTAAGCCATCAGGTGCAAAAGGTACTTACGTTAAGCGCGTAGCCCTTTCATCCACGATGGGACCTGGCGTGAAGGTTGATCTTGGTTCTATTACCGAGTAAACACCTCGCCTATAAGAGTTACCTCCCGCTTTCATGTGGGAGGTTTTACCGCTGAAAGACTGTTATGGTCCTTCGGCATCCCTGTCCGAGACTGCAGGTGCCAACGTTTGTTGGTTTAAGTTTTTGATAAGAAAGGCCTGCATAGATGGAGAAGAACTGATTTGGTTGATATGCAAAATGCAATTCAACCTTGCGGTTCGAACCAAATTGCCTTGCTGCGTCTCTCCGGCGCGTAAGGGGACAGGACCCTAATCGTCGTTGTCGAGGTTGGGTTAGCCCAATTTTGATGCGGCAAAGGCAAACCGGCGGCAATGAGAATTGCTGCCAACTGGAGAAGGCAAGTGGAAAGAGCGGATAAGCAAAAGTTCGTCAGCGATTTCAACGAAGTGTTGTCGAGCACTGGCGTTGCAGTTGTTGCGCACTATGCGGGCCTTTCAGTTTCTCAGATGACTCAGCTGCGTGCTGATGCTCGTGAAGCTGGTGGTACCGTAAAGGTTGCTAAAAACCGCCTTGTCAAGCTTGCCCTTCAAGGCACTGAACTAGAGCATATCAGCGACCTGTTCACAGGCCCAACTGTCATCGTCTACTCTGACGATCCAGTTGCTGCGCCTAAGGCTGCTGCTAACTTCGCTAAGGCTAACGAAAATTTCGTAATCCTTGGTGGTGCTCTTGGTTCAACTAACCTGGATACTGCTGGTGTTAAAGCACTGGCAGCGATGCCGTCTCTGGACGAGCTTCGTGGCAAGCTGGTGGGTATGCTTCAGACCCCAGCGACCCGTATGGCCATGGTTACGAGCGCACCGGCCGGGCAACTTGCTCGCGTCTTCAATGCGTACGCCGAGAAGGACCAAGCCGCGTAAGGCGGAACCACATAATTTTTGTCAAAACCGAAAACGGTTCGAACAACAAGGTACTGAAAAATGGCTGATCTCTCAAAGATCGTAGAAGAACTCTCCGCACTGACCGTTATGGAAGCTGCTGAGCTTTCCAAGCTGCTCGAAGAAGAGTGGGGCGTTTCTGCTGCTGCTCCTGTAGCTGTTGCTGCTGCTGGTCCTGCTGCTGAAGCAGCTGAAGAACAGACTGAATTCGACGTTGTCCTGGCTGACGCTGGCGCGAAGAAAATCAACGTGATCAAAGAAGTACGTGCGATCACGGGTCTTGGCCTGAAAGAAGCTAAAGAGCTCGTAGAAGGCGCTCCGAAAGCTGTTAAAGAAGCCGTTTCTAAAGACGAAGCTGCTGAGCTGAAAAAGAAGCTCGAAGAAGCTGGTGCAAAAGTAGAACTCAAGTAATCCTGAGTTCTTCAGATATTGGTCCCGGAGTAATCCGGGACCTTTTCCGTACCCTGGCGGGTTTCCCGGCCGGGGTAAACGTCCCAACGGGGGAGGGTGCCTGAACAGCGCCCTATTGTGGACGGTTCTGAGAAGCTACGTTTTCTGCCATGCAGGGCGTCGTTTTTCTGAACCGTCACCTTGAGTGATACGAGGAGCGACAATGACGCAGACGTTCAACGGTCGCAAGCGGGTCCGTAAATACTTCGGATCCATCCGCGATGTAGCGGCTATGCCAAACCTTATCGAAGTGCAGAAGGCGTCTTATGACCAATTCTTGCAAGTTGATAAGGTTGAAGATAACCGCGTTGACGAAGGCCTAGAGGCCGTATTTAAGTCCGTATTCCCCATTTCGGATTTTGCAGGCAATTCCCTTCTTGAATTCGTAGATTACGAATTCGAAGCACCAAAGTATGATGTGGAAGAGTGCCGCCAGCGTGATATGACTTACGCTGCGCCACTGAAGCTTACGCTTCGCCTCATCGTGTTTGATGTGGATGAAGATACTGGCGCAAAATCGGTTAAAGACATCAAAGAACAAGATGTCTACATGGGCGATATTCCGTTCATGACCGATAACGGTACCTTTGTGATCAATGGTACAGAACGCGTTATCGTGTCTCAGATGCACCGTTCCCCGGGTGTATTCTTTGACCATGACAAAGGTAAGACCCACTCTTCCGGTAAACTTCTGTTTGCTGCACGTGTGATCCCTTACCGTGGTTCATGGCTCGATATCGAATTCGATGCTAAGGACATTGTCCACGCACGTATCGACCGCCGTCGTAAGATCCCTGTGACATCTTTGTTGATGGCGCTTGGTCTTGATAGCGAAGAGATTCTCAATACCTTCTATAATCGTATCGACTACGTACGTAACGGCGAAAACAGCTGGTCCGTACCGTTCGATGGTGCTCGTCTTAAGGGTACTAAAGCAACTGCCGATATGGTTGATGCTGCTAGCGGTGAAGTTGTTGTTGAAGCTGGTAAGAAAATTACCGCTCGTACAATCCGTCAGTTGACCGAAAAGGGTGTTAAATCTCTTAAGGGTACTGATGATGATCTGTTTGGCCAGTACCTTGCCGAAGACATTGTTGATACGCGTACTGGTGAGATATACGCTGAAGCTGGTGAAGAGCTGACTGAAAAGCTTCTTCATGAGCTTATCGAACGTGGCTACCACGATCTGCCTGTTCTGGATATCGACTACGTTAACGTTGGTCCTTTCATCCGCAACACGCTGGCTGCTGACAAGAATGACGGCCGCGAAGGTGCTCTGTTTGACATCTACCGCGTTATGCGTCCTGGTGAGCCGCCAACCATTGAGACTGCAGAGGCTATGTTCCAGTCTCTGTTCTTCGATGCTGAGCGCTACGACCTTTCCGCGGTTGGCCGCGTGAAGATGAACATGCGTCTTGACCTTGAGTGTGAAGATACTGTTCGTGTTCTGCGTAAAGACGATATCCTGTCAGTGATCAGCCTGCTGCTTAATCTTCGTGATGGCCGCGGCGAGATCGATGACATCGATAACCTTGGTAACCGTCGTGTTCGCTCTGTTGGCGAACTGATGGAAAACCAGTACCGTGTTGGCCTGCTGCGCATGGAACGTGCGATCAAGGAGCGTATGAGCTCCGTTGAGATCGACACTGTGATGCCTCAGGACCTGATCAACGCAAAACCTGCTGCAGCAGCTGTTCGTGAGTTCTTCGGTTCTTCCCAGCTGTCTCAGTTTATGGATCAGACCAACCCACTGTCTGAAGTGACGCATAAGCGTCGTCTTTCAGCGCTTGGGCCTGGTGGTTTGACCCGTGAGCGCGCAGGCTTTGAGGTTCGTGACGTTCACCCAACACACTATGGTCGTATCTGCCCGATTGAAACACCGGAAGGTCCGAACATTGGTCTGATCAACTCACTGGCAACCTTTGCACGTGTGAACAAGTATGGCTTTATTGAAAGCCCATACCGCCGTGTTATTGATGGTCTTGTGACGAAAGACGTTGTCTATCTCTCCGCTATGGAAGAGAGCAAGTACTACGTTTCTCAGGCGAACGCTGAGATGAACGAAGATGGTAGCTTCGTGAACGACCTGGTTCAGTGTCGTCATGCGGGTGAAAACATCTTGGTCACCTCCGATCGCGTTGATCTGATGGATGTGTCTCCTAAACAGCTGGTTTCCGTTGCTGCGTCGCTCATTCCGTTCCTTGAGAACGATGATGCGAACCGCGCACTGATGGGTTCCAACATGATGCGTCAGGCTGTGCCGCTCGTTCGTGCGCAGGCTCCATTTGTTGGTACCGGTATGGAACCAATCGTTGCTCGTGACTCTGGTGCTGCTATTGGCGCACGTCGCGGCGGTGTGGTTGACCAGGTTGATGCAACACGTATCGTTATTCGTGCGACTGAAGATCTGGATCCTTCCAAGTCTGGCGTAGATATCTACCGCCTGATGAAGTTCCAGCGTTCCAACCAGGATACCTGTATCAACCAGCGTCCGCTGGTGAACGTAGGTGACCGGGTTCGTAAGGGCGATATCATTGCAGACGGTCCTTCGACTGATCTGGGTGATCTGGCGCTTGGCCGTAACGTTATGGTCGCGTTCATGCCTTGGAACGGCTACAACTTCGAGGATTCCATCCTTCTGTCCGAGCGCATCGTTCGCGATGACGTCTTCACCTCCATCCACCTCGAAGAATTCGAAGTGATGGCGCGTGATACGAAGCTTGGCCCTGAGGAAATCACTCGCGATATTCCTAACGTTTCTGAAGAAGCGCTGAAGAACCTTGATGAAGCCGGCATTGTTTATGTTGGTGCTGAGGTGAAACCAGGCGACATTCTTGTTGGTAAGATCACTCCAAAGGGCGAAAGCCCGATGACACCAGAAGAAAAACTTCTGCGTGCGATCTTCGGCGAGAAAGCTTCTGACGTTCGCGACACATCCATGCGTCTGTCTCCAGGTGTATCCGGTACTGTTGTTGAAGTTCGTGTATTCAACCGCCACGGCGTTGAAAAAGACGAACGCGCAATGGCTATCGAGCGCGAAGAGATTGAACGTCTTGCGAAAGACCGCGACGACGAACAGGCAATTCTTGACCGTAACGTCTATGGCCGTCTGGCTGAGATGATCATGGGTCATGTGACTGTTGGTGGTCCGAAGAACTTCCGCAAGGGTGTTGAGATCGACGGAAACGTTCTGAACGAATTCCCACGTTCTCAGTGGTGGCAGTTTGCTGTCGAAGACGAGCAGCTGATGAGCGAGCTGGAAGCGCTTCGTGGTTCTTATGATGAGAGCCGTAAGCGTCTTGAGCAGCGCTTCATCGACAAGGTTGAGAAGCTGCAGCGTGGTGATGAATTGCCACCTGGCGTTATGAAGATGGTTAAAGTCTTCGTTGCGGTTAAGCGTAAGATTCAGCCTGGTGATAAGATGGCTGGTCGTCACGGTAACAAGGGTGTGGTTTCCAAGATCAACCCATGTGAAGACATGCCATTCCTGGATGACGGTCAACACGTTGATATCGTTCTGAACCCACTCGGCGTTCCATCCCGTATGAACGTTGGTCAGATTCTTGAAACACACCTTGGTTGGGCTTGTGCCGGCATGGGGCAGAAGATCGGCGAGCTTTACGACGAATATCGTAAGTCTGGCGAGATCGAGCAGCTTCGTGGCAAGGTCGTTGAGATCTACGGCGACAACATCAAGGGTGAGCCGGTTCAGGAATACGACGACGAAGGCATTGCTAAACTTGGTGAGCAGCTGCGTCATGGCGTTTCCATCGCGACTCCGGTCTTTGATGGTGCACGTGAACCTGACGTTGTTGACATGCTGAACATTGCTGAGATGAAACCATCCGGTCAGTCTACATTGTATGACGGACGTACCGGTGAACAGTTCGACCGTCAGGTCACTGTGGGTTACATCTACATGCTCAAGCTTCACCACTTGGTTGACGATAAGATCCACGCGCGTTCTATCGGACCTTACTCTCTTGTTACTCAGCAGCCGCTGGGTGGTAAGGCGCAGTTCGGTGGTCAGCGCTTCGGTGAGATGGAAGTGTGGGCGCTTGAAGCTTATGGCGCAGCGTACACCTTGCAGGAAATGCTCACTGTTAAGTCTGATGACGTGGCAGGTCGTACCAAGGTTTATGAAGCTATCGTCCGGGGTGACGACACATTTGAGGCGGGTATTCCTGAGAGCTTTAACGTTCTCGTCAAGGAAATGCGTTCCCTGGGCCTCAATGTCGAGTTGCAGGATAAGGAACCGCGTCAGAAAGCCAATGATGACGCTGAAGCAATCGATGCCGCGGAATAAGACCTTTCAAGGTATTTCGCTGTAAGTCATGTATTCATGCCGGAAGAGGGGAGCCTGCTTATTAGCACGCTCCCCGACCTGCGCATTTTAGGAGAGAGCTGATGTCGCAAGAGGTCATGAACCTGTTCAATCAACAGGCTCCCGCACAGACCTT